>NZ_JAAOQS010000043.1:0-66517 GCF_011603105.1 Rhodococcus sp. A14
CCTCGGTGCCGGGAGTGGTGGCGCCCGTCGCGGCGGCCTCGGCAGGAACACCGGACGTGGACGCCGCGCCCGCCGACGTGCTCGACGACTGCGAGGTGGTGGAACCCGAGCCGGACGACGACGGGGCGATGTCGAGGGCGGTGCCGAGCGACAGCCCACCCGCGGCGAGCAGGGCGATGGCCGCGGCGGAGGCGGTGATGATCCCGGCCTTCTTCTTCCGCGACATGCCGGTGGCGGCGGGCTCGGTGAGGGTCGGTGCGGGGGTGCGGGCGGCGAGGACGACGGTCTCGGCGTCCGGCTCGACGGTCGGGGCGGCGACGGGCGCTGCGGGTGCCGCGGTGGGCACGACGACCGGCATCCGCGCGACGGTCGGGGCGGCGGCGCGTCCCGCATCGTTGTCGGCGGCGAGCAGGGCGGCGCCCAGGGCCGCGGTATGGCCCGGACGTTCGGCCGCGACGACGGGTACCCGCAGTTCCGCCGACAGGAGTTCGGCGACCAGCGGGATGGCGGCGCTTCCGCCGGTGAGCACCACCTGGGTGACGTCGCTGGATTCGAGGCCGGCGGCGTGGATGCTCTCGCGCACCAGCGTCACCGATTCCTGCAGGGACTCGCGGATCAGGTCTTCGAGTTCCGAGCGCACGAGCCGCACGTCGGTGGAGATGCCGGGCAGCTCGATGCCGATCGTGGCCTCGGTGTCGGACGACAGGGCCTCCTTCGCCGCGGTGCAGCGGGTCCGCAGCCGGGTCAGGGCGGCGACCGTGTCGGGGGCGAACGGGTCGATGTCGCCGAACTCCTCGGCGACGTTGCCGAGGACGTACTGCATGGTGGCGTGGTCGAAGTGGGCGCCACCGAAGTCCTCGGACCGCACCGGCTTGCCGAGGACGCCGGTCTCCGTGCCGTGTGCGTCCGAACGGAAGAGGGTGATGTCGAGCGAGGTGCCGCCGAGGTCGTAGATGACGGTCAACGCGTCGCCGAGGGTGCCGCGGGTCCGTTCGAGCCACGTCATCACCGCCTGCGCCTCCGACACCAGGGTGGCACCCGTGACGCCGGCCTGTTCGAGCGCGTCGGCGAGGACACCGACGGTGTACGGCGGCCAGACGGTCGGGTGGGCGACGACGGTGGTCGGGAGGCCGTGCCGACCCGACGCGGCCTGGTGCACGATGCAGCTCACGGCGGTGGCCACCAGGTCTTCACCGGAGTAGGTCGAGCCGTCGTCAGTGAGGATCCCGACCGGGTCGCCCACCCGGTTCGCGAAGTCGGAGACCGTCACCGCGTCCGGTTCGCTCGTGTCGTCGCCGAGGACGGGTGCGCGGTCGGGGGAGAGGTGGAGAACACTTGCGCGGGACAGGACGGTGAGGTCGGCGGCATCCGTCACGCTCGCCCCGTCCGTGTCGACGGCGGCCACCGTATTGACCGATCCGACACCGATGCCGAGCGCTGCAGCCATGTTCCACTCCTGTGGTCCGGGCGGGCGTCACGCCGCCTGCGTCAGGCGGACGGTGCCGCCGTCGTATGTAACGGCCGATGCCGTCGTGGTCACTCGAATTGTCGCGGGTGGCGGCCGTTTCGTTACGCGACGCCGCTGGTCGACGGCAGTGACGGGGCCGATCCCCTAATGGCCCCCTATCCCCTAACGGGGAGGCCCCGACCCCCGATGGGAGATCCCCGATACCGGGGTCCCCGAGTAGGGGGCGCCGCCCCGTTGGGAAGGGGGCCGCCGATCCATAACGTGTATTTCACTCGCCGTCACAGCAGTTGTGGTGGCCACCCGAACTCCCCGAACCTCGACTACAGGAGAGCTGCCATGGCTACCAACGCCGTCCTCGACTTCATCCTCGGCCTTCTTCGCGACGAGCAGGCTGCGGCGGCCTACTGCGCCAACCCGACCGAGGCGCTGTGCGCCGCCGGTCTGCAGGGTGTGAGCCACGCGGACATCGTGTCCGTCGCTCCCCTGGTCGCGGAGTCGGGACTGTTCGCAGGCGGCGGGGCCGACCTGGCCGCGATCGTCAACGCCGGTGCCGACGTCGCCGGTGACGTCGCGGGTGGTATCGGCGCAGGTGTCGGTGGCGGCCTGGGCGGCGGCCTCGGTCTCGGCGGCGGACTCGGCGGTGCGGTCGGTATCGGTGCCGGCGCAGGCCTCGGTCTCGGTGCCGGCCTGGGCGGCGACTTCGACTTCGCCGCGGAACTGGCCGCCGGCCTGAGCGCGGCGCTCGGCGCGGCCCTGGAGATCGGCGGCGAGATCGGTGCGGAGCTCGGCGCCGCGCTGGGTGCGGCCCTCGACGCAGCACTCTCCCTCACCGGTGGCCTCGACCTCGGCGGCGCCCTCGACATCGGCGCCGCGATCAGCGGAGCCCTCGGAGGTGCCCTCGGACTGGGCGCCGACCTGACCGCGCAGCTCGCCACCACCCTCACCGCGGCGATCACGGCCCTGCCGGTGGTCGACGTGGCCGGTGGTCTCACCGGGATCCTCGCCCCCGCACTGTCGATCGGCGGCGACCTGGGCGCCGAGCTGGGTGCGGCACTCGGTGCCGCCCTCGGAAGCGTCGTCGACCTCGGTGGCAGCCTGGACGGTGACATCCTCGCCGGACTCGGTGGCGGCCTCGACCTCGGTGGCGTGCTCGGAACGACCCTCGGCGGCGTGCTCGGGGTCGACGCCGGTCTCGGCGGCGCGCTGGGCGGTGCCCTCGACGCGGCGATCGGCGCCGGTGGCGGACTGGGTGCCACCCTCGAAGGGCTGCTCGGCGGTGAACTGCTCGGTGACGTCGCCGGCTCGCTCGGCGGAGTCCTCGGCACCGACCTCGGCGGAATCCTCGGTGGCGCACTCGGCGGCGTCCTCGGTGCGGGCGGCGACCTCAGCGCAGACCTCGGTGGCGCACTCGGCGCGACCCTCGGTTCGATCGCGGACCTGGGCGGCGGACTGGACCTCGACGCGATCCTCGGTGCGGGCGGCAGCCTCGGCGGTGCGCTGAGCGGACTGCTCGGCGGTGAACTCGGAGTAGGCGGCGACCTCACGGCCGGTCTGGGTACCGCGCTGGACGCCGTTCTCGGTGCCGGTGGCGGCCTCGACCTCGGCGCCGTTCTCGGTGCCGACGGCGACCTCGGTGGCGCGCTGAGCGGCATCCTCGGTGGCGTCCTCGGCGCGGGCGGTGACGTCAGCGGCGATCTCGGCGGAGCCCTGGGCGGCCTGCTCGGCGGCGCCCTCGATCTGGACGGCGGCCTCGGCGGCGCCCTGTCCGGCGCACTCGACAGCGGACTGGGACTGGACGCCGCACTCGGCACGGTCCTCGGCGGAGCCCTCGGCCTGGACGGCGGCCTGGCCGCGGAACTGGGCAGCACCCTCGACGCCGTGCTCGGCGCAGGCGGCGTGACGGACATCGACCTGGGCGGTCTGCTGGACGGCGGACTGGACCTCGGGCTGGGCGCCGACCTCGGTCTCGGCGGAGAACTGACGTCGGAGCTGACGACGGCGCTGAGCGGAGCCCTCGGGCTGGGCGGCGAGGCAGGCGCGAATCTGGGCACGGTCCTGGGCGGCGCCCTGGAGAGCGGCCTCGGGCTGGGCGGTGTCCTCGACACCGGCGCCGACCTGGGCACCACCATCAGTGGCGCGCTCGGCGGGGTGCTCGGAGTCGACGGTGACGCCACCGCCGGTCTGGGTGCGGCCCTCGACGCGGTGCTCGGCGCGGACGGCGGAGTCGACCTCGGCGGCGTTACCGACCTGGGCGGCCTGCTCGGCGGTGCGTTCGGTGTCGGTGGCGGCGCGGGCGCCGACCTCGGAGCGGCCCTGGGCGGAGTGCTCGGCGGTGCGCTGGAGACCGGCGGCGCCCTCGACCTCGACAGCGTTCTCGGCGCGGAGGGCAGCATCGGCAGCACGCTGGGCACCGCGCTCGGCGGCGTCCTCGGAGCCGACGGCGATCTCAGCGCGACCCTCGGTTCCGCACTGGAGACGGCGCTGGAGGCCGGTGGCGGACTCGATCTCGACTCCGCTCTGGACGCCGACCTCGGACTCGGCGCCGCAGCCGGCGTGGGCGGCGCCCTGGACGGTGCGCTCGACGCGGGCACCGATCTCGCGGGTGGCCTGACGGGCGGCATCGACGGCGCGCTCGGCGGACTGCTCGACGTGGGCAGTGACGTCACGGGCAACGTGGGCGGCGCGGTCGGTGGCGGCGTCGCGGGCGGCGCGGACGCCGCAGCCGGCATCGGTGCCGGTGTCGCGGCGGGTGTCGGTGCGGTTGCCGACGCCGGAGCGGACCTGGGCGGCAGCCTCGGAACCAACCTGGTCGGCGGACTGGACACGGCCGGGGGCCTGGGCGCCGGTCTGACCAGCGGCCTCACCGGTGGTCTGGGTGGAATCTTCGAAACCGGTGCGGGCCTCGGCTCGGCACTGACCGGCAGCGTCGGCGGTGCCGTCGACGCGGTGGGTGAGGCCGGGGCCTCGGTCGGCGCGGTCGCCGACGCCGGTGCGAACGTGGACGCGAATCTCGGTGGCGTCCTGGACACGGCGGCCAACCTGGGCGGCACGGTCGGTGGCGCTCTGGACACGGCTGCGAATGTCGGCGGAAGTCTCGGCGGCACCGTGGATGCCGCGGCCGGAATCGGCGGCGACGTGGCCGGTGGAGTCGAAGGCGGCCTGGACAGCGCGGTCGACGCCACTGCCGGTCTGACCGGTGGCCTGGACGCCACCACCGACGCGGTCACCGGCCTCGGCGCCGGATTGTCCGGTGGCGTCGGTGGCCTCGGATCGCTCGGCACCTCGGTCGGAGGCGCACTCGACGGTGCGGTCGGCGGAGCGGTCGACGGTGGAGCCGCAGTGGGCGGAGCGGTCGACGGCGGAGCGTCGGCCGGTGGTTCGGTCGAGGGTGGAGCGTCGGCAGGCGGTTCCGCCGACGCGGACGCGACCACGGACGGCTCGGCCGACCTCGGTGCGGTCGGCGGGGTCGTGGCCGACACCACCGGTTCGATCGCAGGCGGACTGGGGTCCACCCTGGGCGGTGCCGTCGACACCGGAGCCGACACCTGGTCGTCGATCGACGCGGACAACGCGTTCGGCGCCGACTCGGGCCTGCACGCGGACACCGACGGCTCGCTGTTCGGTGACACCGACTCCTCGGCGGCCACGACGCACGACGTCACGGACGTGGTCGATCACCTCGAGCCGTGATGAGACGGCGGTTCCGGCATCCCCCAGACGGGGCGGCCGGAACCGCCGTACGATGTAACGAAATCAGCCCCGGACGCGTTATGCGTGCGGGGCTGTTTCAGACAGTCGGGTGTCGGTGCACCGAACAGGTGTCCGCGCAGAGGTCGGAAGAATTGCGGGTCAACGAAGCTCATGGACAGTGCAGCCGCCGAGAAGAGCCCAGCCGGGTCCCAGTCGATGACGGCGTTGCTCGAGCAGGCCCTGGACGTGGCGAAGAGGTTCGGTCGCGGCGACCTGGCGCAGCGCCTCGACTCGGCCCGGACCCGGGTGCAGGACCCGCGGATGCGGATCGTGGTGGTCGGACCGCTCAAGCAGGGCAAGAGCCAGTTCGTGAACTCCCTCCTCAACCTCACCGTGTGCTCGGTGGGCGACGACGAGACCACCGCGATCCCCACCGTCGTCCAGAACGCCGACACGGCCTCGGCGGAGCTGGTACTCGCCGATCCGGGCGCCGACCCGATCCGGGTTCCTCTTCCGCTCGACGAGCTGAACGGCATCACGCCGGCCTCGCCCCACGCCGAGGGCCGGGAGGTGCTGCGGGTGGAGGTCAACGTCCCGAGTCCGCTTCTCGCGGACGGTCTGGTCCTGGTCGACACCCCCGGCGTGGGCGGTGCCGGCAACCCGCACGCCGCGAGCACACTCGGACTGATCCCGGCGTCGGACGCCGTGTTCGTTCTCTCCGACGCCAGCCAGGAATTCACCGAACCGGAGCTCGGTTTCATCCGTCAGGTCACGAGCCTGTGCCCGTCGGTGGCGTGCCTGATCAGCAAGACGGACCTGTACCCGCATTGGCGCGAGATCGTCGAGGCCGACCGCGGGCACCTCGCGCGGGCCGGTCTCGACGTTCCCCTGATCCCGATCTCCTCGGTGCTGCGTTCGCACGCGCTGCGACTGCAGGACGAGGAACTCAACACCGAATCCGGTTTCGTCGACCTGTACGCGTTCCTGCGCGAACGGGTGGTGGCGCGGGCGGAGGCGAACACGCGGCGGGCCGTGTCGCTGGACGTGTCCTCCGCGGCCGAGCATCTCACCCTGGGGATCGGCAGTGAGCTTGCCGCCCTGCGTGATCCGGCGAAGGGCGTGGCCGCGGTCGCCGAACTGCAGAAGGCGAAGGCCGCCGCCGAGGAGCTGCACAAGAAGACGTCGCTGTGGCAGCAGACGCTCGGCGACGGTATCGCCGACCTGGCCGCGGACATCGACCACGACCTCCGGGACCGGTTGCGCCGCGTCACCCGGGAGGCCGAGGAGACCGTCGACGAGGGCGACCCCGGCAAGGACTGGGACGCGCTGGGCCAGTGGCTCGAGCAGGAATTCGCCACCGCGATCGGCGACAACTTCGTCTGGGCCCACGACCGCGCGCTGTGGCTGGCCGAGGTGGTGGCGCAGCACTTCGCCGAGACGGGTGCCGTCGAACTGCCGCACCTGGACGTCGCGAACGTCGACGGTGTTCTCGAACCGGTGGCCTCGCTCGCGGACCTCGAGGCCGGACGCATCGGCATCACGCAGAAGGTTCTCGTCGGAATGCGCGGATCGTACGGCGGCGTCCTCATGTTCGGTCTGATCACCACGATGATGGGGATGGCCCTGGTCAATCCGATCTCGATCGGCGCCGGAGTCCTCCTCGGCACCAAGGCGTACCGGGAAGACAAGGAGAGCCGGATCCTGAAGCGGCGTGCGGAGGCGAAGGCCGCGATCCGCCGGTTCGCCGACGACGCCAGCTTCCAGGTGGGCAAGGAGTCGAAGGATCGGCTCCGGTCGATCCAGCGCTTGCTGCGCGATCATTTCAGCGCGATCGCCGAGCAGGCGCTGCGGTCGATCAACGACTCGCTGCGCGGCGCGCAGGAGGCGGCGAACCTCGAGTCCACCGAACGGACCCGTCGGATCGCGCAGCTCGAAAAGGATCTCCACGTCGCATCCGAACTGAAACAGCAAGCCGCGCAACTCGTCGCAGGCGACGCGGGAGCGGTCACGGCATGACGGCCGCTCCACTTCACGAAGCCCGGGCACTCATCGCGTCCGCCCGGCAGCTGTACGCGGGCAGACCCGAGATTCGGGATCAGCTGACCGAATGTGCCCGGCGACTGGAACAACCGCTGCGCGTGGCCCTGGCCGGTTCGCTGAAGGCCGGCAAGTCCACTCTGCTCAATTCCCTGGTGGGGCAGGATATCGCGCCCACCGACGCGACCGAGTGCACCCGCGTCGTCACCTGGTATCGGAGCGGGTCGACGCCCACCGTGACGGCCTGGTATCAGCCGGACAACGGCAGCGGCGCTCAGCGTTCCGCCAACGTCCCGGTGCTGCGCCGGGACGGACATCTCACGTTCGACCTCGGCCACCTCACCGCCGACCGGGTGGACCGCCTCGACGTGGAGTGGCCGTCGTCCGCCCTGGCGCACACGACGATCATCGACACCCCGGGCACGTCCTCACTGTCGCGGGACGTCTCGGCCCGCACCCTCGAGATGCTCACACCCGACAACGAGGCGTCCGGCGCCGACGCCGTGGTCTACCTGCTGCGCACGCTCAACGCGACCGACGTCCAGTTCCTCGGTCAGATCGGCGACCACGTGGGCGACGAATCGGGACCGCTCGGGGTGGTCGGTGTCGTGTCGCGGGCCGACGAGGTGGGGGCGGGACGCCTGGACGCCATGATGTCCGCGAAGGAGGTGGCGTCCCGGTTCGCGGGCGAGCTCGAGCGCACCGGGCTGTGTCAGGCCGTCGTCCCCGTCGCGGGTCTGCTGGCGCTCGGCGCGCGCACGATGCGTCAGGCGGAGTTCAGCGCGTTCCAGCATCTGGCCGAGGTTCCGGTGGACGATCTGAACCTGGCGATGCTGTCGGCCGACCGGTTCGCGCGTGAGGACAGTCCGCTTCCCGTGGACGCCCGGATGCGGGCTCAGTTGGCAGACCGCTTCGGGCTCTTCGGGATCCGGATGGCGGTGACCCTGATCCGGTTGGGCACCAAGGACTCGCCGACGCTGGCGGCGGAACTGGTGGAACGCAGCGGCCTCGACGAATTGCGTCAGGTGATCGACATCCAGTTCGGGCAGCGGACCGATCAGTTGAAGACCCATTCGGCACTCGTGGCACTCAAGCGGGTGCTCACGGCACATCCGGTGCAGGGTGCGGGTGAGATCCTGATGTCGGCCGAACGGCTGCTCTCCGACGTGCACGGTTTCCAGGAACTGCGGCTGCTCGGGCGGCTGCGGTCCACCGACGTGGGGTTGCCCGCCGACGACGTGGCCGAGTTGCAACGCCTGATCGGCGGATTCGGGATCCAGATCGCCGAACGATTGGGCACCGACGGCGACGACTCCGTGGAGTTGCAGCGGATGCGGGCCCTCGCCGCGGTCCGGAAGTGGCGCGAACGGGCGCGCCACCCGTTGCTCGACCAGTTCACCGCGAGGGCCTGCACCGTCGCGGCCCGCAGCGCGGAAGGTGTTCTGGAGGAACTGAACACCGTCCGTCTGTAGTTCGGCTACGTCGCGGAGACGCCCGCGATCTCGCCCTCCCGGAAGGCGTTCACGAACAGCTGGTGATCCTTGCGGCTCACCTCGGCGTACGCGATGCCGAAGTCGATGATCTCGCCGACGAACTCGTCCAGCCTGCCGTCGACGACGTTCTGGATGGCGTCCTCGGTCTGGAACGTGACCAGGGTCTGGTCGCTGTCCTCGTCGGAGACGCAATGCACCTTCGCCGTCGCCCGGCCGAGGTCCTCGAGCACCGGCGCGATGTCCTCCGGTTCGGTGAGATCCGACCAGTCGAGGTCCAGTTCGTACGGGGAGAGTTCGGCGACCACGAAACCGGTGCCGCCGATCTCCGTGTAGCCGAGCAGCGGATCCGTGTGGACCTGCAACGCGCGCTGACTCACCACCGTGCGGTGGCCTTCGTGCTCGAAGTAGTCGCGGACCCGGGGTTCGTCGACGATGCGGCTCGGTGCGGCGACGTTGCCCTGCTTGAGGGAGAGCACGATGTCGTTCTCGAGCGCCTGGGTCGCCCCTTCGATGAGCACGTTGTACGCCGGGAGGCCGGCGCTGCCGATCCCGAAACCCTTCCGCCCGACCACGTCCTTGATCCGGTAGAACACAGGTCGCGCGGATCGCTTGCTGCGGGGCACCCTCTCGATGTACGTGTCCAGCGCCTCGCACACGGTCCTGCGTTCCTTCTCGTCGAGTTCGCGGACACCGCGGCCCCGCCGGAAGCGCCGGTCGTAGTCCTCGATCACCGTGACGGACTCGAGCAGGTCCACCCGGGTGGCGAGGCGCGCGCTCAGCAGCAGGTCCTGGATGGCGCCGCGCGAATTGTCCAGGCGCAGCGCGTACGCCTCGTCCGCCTCCCGCTGCACGTAGTGCAGGACGTGCTCGACATAGCTGCGCAGGTACGTGTCGGCGAGTGCCCGGACATCGCTCTCGGGGAGGGCCTTCTGCCAGCCCATCAGTGCGAGACTCGCGACGAACCGACGAAGATCCCAGCTGAACGGCCCCACGTACGCCTCGTCGAAATCGTTGACGTCGAAGACGAGGGTGCCCTCCGAGTTCATGTACGTGCCGAAATTCTCCAGATGCAGATCGCCGTGAATCCACACCCGGCCGGTGCGCTCGTCCGCCCACGGATCGTCGAAGTCACGCAGATCGTCGTAGAAGAGGCAGGCGCTGCCCCGGAAGAAGGCGAACGGATCGGCGGCCATCTTCCGGAACTTCGTGCGAAACGCGCTCGGGTCCGCCTCCATCAGATCGGCGAAGGCCTCGACGAGGACCTCCACGATCCGACCCTGCCTCGTGGAATCGGCGACGTCCACACCAGCCTCCTTCTCGCGGTCCACGGGGCGCCACACGCCTCGTCACGACCGCACTGCACCACGGTAGCGTTCCCGCGCGCCCAGCGACTGCAGATACGTCCACGCATCGGCCACGATCTCATCGAGGTCCGGGTGTCTCGGCCGCCAGCCCAGTTCGGCCTGCACACGTGCGCCGGACGCGACGAGCACCGCCGGATCGCCGGCGCGCCGCGGGGCGTCCCGGGTGGCGATGGTTCGGCCCGTCACGCGTTCGCAGGACGAGATCACCTCCCGCACACTGAACCCGGTGCCGGTACCGAGGTTGTAGACGCGGTGCGTTCCGGGCCGGGCCGATTCGAGCGCGAGGATATGCGCCTCTGCCAGGTCGCGGATGTGGATGTAGTCGCGGACGGCGGTGCCGTCCGGGGTGGGCCAGTCGGTGCCGAACACCGAGATCTCGTCCCGTCGCCCGGCCGCGACCTGCAGCACCAGCGGGATCAGGTGTGTTTCCACGAGACGGTTCTCGCCGAGCCCGGCGTACGCGCCCGCGACGTTGAAGTAGCGCAGGCTGCACGCCGCCAGCCCGTGCGCGACCGCGTACGACGTGATCGCGTGGTCGATCGCCAGTTTGGTGGCACCGTACGGGTTGGTCGGCCGGGTCGGTGCGTCCTCGGTGATCGGCACGGACTCCGGAGAGCCGTACGTCGCTGCGGTGGAGGAGAACACCAGCCGGCCGGTACCGGACGAGCGCATCGCCTCGAGCAGGGTCAGGGTCTTGACGACGTTGGCGTTCCAGTACGTCTCCGGCGTCACCACCGACTCGCCGACGAGGGAGCGGGCGGCGAAATGCAGCACGCCGTCGAACTCCGCGCCGCCGAGAACCCGTTCGGCTGCGCTCGCGACGTCCTCCTCGACGAACTCCGCTCCTGCCGGCACCGCGTCGGCGTTGCCGGTCGACAGGTCGTCGACAATCACGACCGTGTGGCCGCACTCGAGCAGCCGCTGGGCGCAGACGCTGCCGATGTAACCGGCGCCGCCGGTGACGAGAAGTTTCACTGTTGTTCCTTCGGTTCGGCGGTGGGGGCTCGGTTCGCTCAGTCGCCGAGTCGCGCACCTGTCGTGGGCGAGAAGTAGTGCAGGCGAGCCGGGTCCGGTGCCAGCCGGATCACCTCGCCCTTGGCCGGGGAGACGGAGTCGCCGACGCGCGCGACGATGTCGTGTCCGCCGAGTTCGCCGTCGCGGACGATGCGCCCGTAGATGTAGGCGTCCGCGCCGAGTTCCTCGACCACATCGACCTTCACCGTGGTGCCCTGGTCGGACACGGTCCACGCCTCCGGGCGGACACCGACGACGACCCGGCCGGTGTGCAGGGCGCCCAGCACCGACCGCTCGATCGGCGTCGACAGCGAACCGATCCGGGCGTCGCCGCCCTCGACGTCGACCTCGAACAGGTTCATGGCCGGCGACCCGATGAACCCGGCGACGAAGCTGTTGACCGGCTTCTCGTACAGCGTCTTCGGGCTCGCGCACTGCTGCAGGATGCCCGCTTTCATGACGGCCACACGGTCGCCCATGGTCATGGCCTCCACCTGGTCGTGGGTGACGTACACGGTGGTGGTGCCCAGCCGGCGCTGCAACAGCGAGATCTGGGTGCGGGTCTGCACCCGCAGTTTCGCGTCGAGGTTCGACAGCGGTTCGTCCATGAGGAACACCTGCGGGTCGCGGACGATCGCCCGGCCCATCGCGACACGCTGGCGCTGCCCACCGGAGAGTGCCTTCGGCTTGCGGTTCAGGTAGTCGCCGAGATCGAGGATCTTCGCGGCCTCCTCGACGCGGCGGCCGATCTCACTCTTGTCCATGCCGGCGATCTCGAGGGCGAAGCCCATGTTCTTCGCGACCGTCATGTGGGGGTACAGCGCGTAGTTCTGGAACACCATCGCGATGTCCCGTTCCTTCGGTGCGAGGGCGGTGACGTCGCGTTCGCCGATGCGGATGGCACCGTAGTCGACGTCCTCGAGACCGGCCAGCATCCGCAGCGACGTCGACTTGCCGCACCCGGAGGGGCCGACGAGGACGAGGAATTCGCCGTCCTCGATGTCGAGGTTCAGCGAATCGACTGCCGGCACATCGGAACCGGGGTACATCTTGGTGGCTGCGTCGTACGTGACTCGTGCCATGGTGTTCTCCTGGTCGTGGAAGGGGATCTCAGAGTCGGTGTGCCGAGCCCGACGGCTCGGCGTGCAGGAACTGGGGGACCGGCAGGCCGGCGGTGTCGGCGCGTCGGGCGACGTTCTCGACGACGGCATCGATCCGGTCGGCCGGAACGAGGGCGATCGCGGAGCCGCCGAAGCCGCCACCGGTCATCCGCGCACCCCAGGCGCCGGCCTCGAGGGCGGCCTCGACGGCGGAGTCGAGTTCGACGGAGCTGACCTCGTAGTCGTCGCGCAACGAGGCGTGCGAGCGGTTCAGGGCGTCGCCGATGTCGGTGATCCGGCCGCGGTCGAGCAGGTCGGCGACCTCCCGGACGCGACGGATCTCGCCGAGCACGTGCCGGACCCGCTGCGCTGCCGGGGAACTCAGCGCCGCGACGGCCGCGTCGACGTCGGCGACGTCGCGCAGGGTGGCGACGCCGAGGTCGGCGCAGGCCTTCTCGACGGTGGCGCGCCGGTTGCCGTACTGGCCGTCGACCAGCCGGTGCGGCGCGTTGGTGTCGATGACGACCAGTCGGGCGCCTGCGGCGTCGAAGTCGAGTGGAACGTGCCGGGTCGCGCCGCCGCGGCAGTCGAGGAGCAGGGCGTGGCCGGGGCGGGCGAGCATCGCGACCGACTGGTCCATGCCGCCGGTGGACGCGCCGGCGATCTCGTTCTCCGCGAGGATGGACGCGGTGATCAGTTGTCGGCGGCCGGAGTCGTCCGTGGGCAGGCCGGCGAGGTCGGCGACGGCGAGCGCGAACGCGCACTCGAGCGCGGCCGAACTCGACAGCCCGGAGCCGACGGGGACCGTCGAATGCACCGCCACGTCGAAACCGGTTCCCGCCGTGAGATGTCCGGATCGGCGTAGCGCCCACACCACCCCGGCGACGTACGCGGCCCAGCCGGCCGGGTGGCCCGGGGCGACGTCGTCGAGCGGACCGTGCCAGGACTCGCCGGTGTGCGTGGACACGGCGTGCAGGATCCCGTCGTTGCGCACTCGGACGGCGACGACGGTCACGTAGGGGAGGGCGAACGGCAGTACCAGTCCGCCGGCGTAGTCGACGTGCTCACCGATGAGGTTGACCCGGCCTGGTGCAGTCCAGACGCCGTCCGCGGCGCCGCCGAACGTGCTGCGGAACAACGCCTCGGCGGTACCTGCGACCGCGTCGGGGTCGACGGGGCTGACCCACTGCGGCGCACTCACGACGCCACCTCCCGCAGCCGGTCGGCGATGCGCTCGGGGGTGGTGTCGTTGACCCACGCCCCCATCCCGGACTCGGATCCCGCCAGGTACTTCATCCGGCCCGGCGAACGCATCATCGAGAACAGTTGCAGGTGCAGGCGTCCGAGCGGACGGTCCTCTCCGACGGGCGCCTGGTGCCACGCGGCGATGTAGGGCACGGCGTCGACGCCGTCGAAGAACCGGTCGACCCGGCGCAGCAGTTCGAGATAGACGTGGGCGAGTTCGTCGCGCTCGTCGTCGGACAGTTCGGTGAGGTCACGGACGTCGCGGTGCGGTGCGAGATGCACCTCCAGCGGCCAGCGCGAGGCGGCGGGAACGTACGCGGTCCAGTGCTCGGCGGCCAGGACCACGCGCCTGCCGGATCGTGTTTCGGCGTCGAGGACATCGGCGAGCAGCAGTCGCCCGGTGCTCTCGAAGTGCTCGCGGGAGCGCCGGATCAGCGCGTCCGTGCGGGGCGGCAGGTACGGGTAGGCGTAGATCTGCCCGTGCGGATGGGTCAGGGTGACGCCGATTTCCTTGCCCCGGTTCTCGAAGCAGAACACCTGCCGGACCCCCGGCAGCGCCGACAGGTCGGCGGTGCGGTCGGCCCAGACGTCGACGACGGTGCGGACCCGGTCGACGTTCAGGGTGGAGAACGCGGCATCCGGGTTGCTGGTGAAGCACACGACCTCGCACCTGCCCGCCCCCGGTGCCAACGGCCACAACGCTTCTCCGTCGACGCAGTCCGGAAGGTCCTGCTCGGCGGCGCCCGTCGCCAGCGACGGGAAGCGGTTCTCGAACACCACCACGTCGTAGTCGTCGGCCGGAATTTCCGTGGGCGCCTTGCCCGGCATGCTCGGGGCGAGCGGCGACGCGTCCGGCGGCGGCAGGAACGTGCGGTCCATCCGCTGGGCGGCGATGACGACCCACTCCCCGGTGAGCACGTCGAACCGCATCTGCGACTGCGACACCGCCGGCGGCAGCGGCCGTGAATCCACCAACTCGCGGGTGGCGCCGCCCGACACATACGGCTCGGAGTCGTCGAAGTAGATCAGTTCGCGGCCGTCCGCGAGGGTCGTCCGGGTCTTGCGCATCCGGAGCCGTGTGCCGGTCTCCCGCGCCTCCTGTTCGTCACGCACGGTCATCGACGAGTCCTTCCCGGTTCTCCCGTGTCACCACGAGATCGCCGACGTGGTCGGCAAGAGCTTCCTGGGCGGCGCGCTCGAGCCCGGCGTCGGTGATGAGGATGTCGACGTCGGACAGCGGGATCGTGTTCGCCAACGCGGTCACACCCCACTTCGTGTGGTCGGCGAGCACCACGACCCGCCGCGACGACGCGACGAGCGCCTGATTGGTCTGTGCTTCCATCAAATTGGGGCAGGTAAGTCCCGAGTCGATCCCCATCCCGTGCGTCCCCAGGAACAGCATGTCCACGTGGATGCCGCGCAGCGCGGCGACCGTGAGCGGCCCGACCAGAGCGAAGGACGGCGTGCGCTGACCACCGGTCAGGAGGATGGTCTGGTCGTCGCGGCCACCCTCGTGGAACGCGTCGGCGACGGGCAGCGAATTGGTGACGACGGTGATGTCGGGGACGTCGAGGAGTTCGCGGGCGAGGGCGTGCGTGGTGGTGCCGCCGGAGATGCCCACCGACGTGCCCGGGCGCACCAGCCGGGCGGCGGCGCGGGCGATGGACTGCTTGGCCTCGCGGTCGAGTTCGGACTTCGCCGAGAACCCCGGTTCGTGCACACTCGCCGACCGCGGCAGGGTGACCCCGCCGTGCACCCGCTCGACGAGACCCTGCTCGACGAGTTCGTTGATGTCGCGCCGGATGGTCATGTCGGAGACCCCGAGTGTCGCGCCGAGGTCGACGACCTTCACCGCACCGCGGGAGGTGACCTCGTCGAGGATCACCTGCTGGCGCTGACGAGCGAGCATCATGCGTCCGCCTTTCGGGTCCGGGCGCCGGTGTCGGCGCTGTCTTCGCGAATCACAGCACAGCTGCCGGGTTCCAGCGTGAGCGGTCCGTCGACCACCCGTTCGGTGACGAGGTCGGTGCCGGACACCTCGACGGTCACCTTCTCGGTCGTGTGGTTGAGGACGAACAGCCACGACCCGTTCTCGCCCCGCCTGCGCACGATCTCCACGTCGGCGTGCTGCCCAGCGTGGAGGTCGAGACCGGCTGCGGCGCAGATCGCTTCGGCGATCCTCGTCCAGCTCTGCGTGTCGGGGACGGTGGCGAGATACCAGGCGGCGCCGTCGCCGACCGGACGCCGGGTGAGGGCGGGCACACCCTGGAGGTGCCCCTCGGTGTGGCGGGCGAGAACCTCCACGTCCTCGGACACCGTCAGATACTCGGTCCAGATGCGGGCCGCAGTGCCGTCGTCGAGGGCGACGGTCTCGTCCGCGCCGAGCGGGAAGAACTCCTCGGTGCGGACACCCAGCAGGTCGCGGAACGCCCCGGGGTAGCCGCCGAGCCGGACGTGATCGTCACGGTCCGCGATCCCGGAGAATGCGGTGACCAGCACCTGGGCGCCGGCGCGGGCCGCGGCCTCGATGCGCGCGGCGTCCTCGTCGCTGCACAGGTACACGGCCGGAACGACCACCACGGCGTACCGGCTCAGGTCGGCGTCCGCGGGGATCACGTCACACGTGACGCCGGAGAAGGCGTGGTGGGCGCGTTCGGCGATCGCCATGGGCTGCATCAACCGGGACGGGTGCCCGTCCTGCTCGCACGCCCACTGCGACTCCCAGTCGAACAACACACCCACCGGGGCCTCGACGCGGCTGCCTGCCACCGGTTCGAGGCGGCGCAGCACGGCGCCGAGCTGGACGACTTCCCGCCATCGCGCGGAGTCGGTGCCCGCGTGCGGAACCAGGGCGGAATGGAACTTCTCCGCACCCGCGTCGGATGCGCGGAACTGGAAGAAGGCGATGCCGTCCGCTCCGCGGGCGACGTGGGCGAGAGAGTTGCGCAGCATCTCTCCGGCTGCCTTCGCCCGGTTGACCGGCTGCCAGTTGACGGCGCTCGTCGAATGTTCCATCAGCAGCCACGGCCGTGAGCCGGCGATACCGCGCGTCAGGTCGGCCGAGAACGACAGCCGGTGGTGGGCGGCGCCGTCGCCGGTCGCCGGCCCCACCAGGTAGTGGTCGGTGGACACCAGGTCCTGTTCGGGTGCCCACTGCGCGTAGTTCATGTCGCCGGCGAGCGACTGCGGTGAGCCCATGCCCACCATGAAGTTGGTGGTGACCGGGATGTCGGGGGTGATGCGCCGCAGCACCTCCCGCTCGGCGAGGTACTGGTCGAGGAGGGCGTCCGAGCAGAACCGGCGCCAGTCCAGCAGATGCGTGGGATTGCCGAACGTCGTGCTCGCGGCGGGCGGCACCACTTCGTTCCAGTCGCTGTAGTGCTGGCTCCAGAACGTCGTGCCCCACGCCCGGTTGAGTTCGGTGAGGTCGCCGTAGCGACGCTGCAGCCACCGCCGGAACGCCCGCGCGCTGTCGGGGGAGTAGCAGCGTGAGTTGTGGCAGCCGAGTTCGTTCGACACGTGCCAGAGCGCGAGTGCGGGGTGGCCGCCGTATCGGGTGGCCATCTTCTCGACGAGGACGAGGGAGCGGTCGCGGTAGATCGGGGAACTCGGGCTCCACGTCTGCCTGCTGCCGATCTCGTACCGGTAGCCACGCTCGTCCACGGGCCGGACCTCGGGATGTGCGGTCGTGAGCCACGGCGGTGGGGACGCGGTCGCGGTGGCCAGGTCGACGCGGACGCCGCCGTCGTGCAGGAGGTCGAGGACGCGGTCGAGCCAGCCGAAATCCCACGTGTCCGGAGTGGGCTGGAGCCGGGCCCAGGAGAAGACGCCGACGGTGGCGAAGTCGACACAAGCCTCGCGCATGAGTTCGACGTCGCGTTGCCAGACCTCTTCCGGCCACTGCTCGGGGTTGTAGTCACCGCCGAAGGAAATGCCCCGGGTCGGCCACCGCAGGTGCCGCCCGCCGGAATCGCTCGCTGTGTGCATGCTCACAATCTGTCCGATCGCTGTTCAAAAGTCAACACGAATGAACATTTCTGCACTTACGCAGGTGAAAGCGCTTCCAACTGGTTGACAATGCCCGGTGCGGCGTGATTTTGTAACCTGCATCACGTAAGGACGTGAGGCGACAGCACCGAAATGTGATCGAAGTTGTTCGATTTTCGATCAGGTGGTGAGCGACTCCGACCACCCCGGTACTCAATCGAAAAGGGCACCATGAACCGAAACGAGCTGCCGCACCCGTGGCAACCCTCCCGGCGCACCTTTCTCAAGGCCGCGCTCGGCGCCGCGGGCGCCCTGTCGACGGCGGGCCTGCTGTCCGGGTGCACGAGCGGTGTCGACCCCCACGTGATCACCCTCGGATCGCGGCTGTCGGACAAGAACGCCAAACTCGGCGTCCAGGACGTCGTCGGGATGTTCCAGCAGCAAACCGGCGGCGCCGTGCGGATCAACTCCGTCGACTCCACCTCGTTCCAGGAGAACGTCAACAACTACCTGCAGGGAACGCCGGACGACGTCTTCACCTGGATGTCGGGGTACCGCATGAAGTACTTCGCCGACAAGGGCCTCGTCGACGACGTCAGCTCGGTGTGGCAAGCGCACGGCAGCGGCTTCAGCAACAGTTTCCGCGAGGCGTCCACCGGAACCGACGGCCGGCAGTACCTGATCCCGTTCTTCTACTACCCGTGGGCCGTGTTCTACCGTCCCAGCCTCTGGCAGCAGCGCGGCTACGCGCCGCCGAAGACGTTCGACGAATGGGTGACCCTGTCCAAGCGCATGCAGGCCGACGGACTCACCCCGATCGGATTCGGCGTCCGCGACGGCTGGCCGCCGTTCGGCACGTTCGACTACCTCGACCTGCGCCTCAACGGTGTCGACTTCCACCGCTCCCTCCTCGCGGGCGACGTGAGCTGGACCGACAACCGCGTCCGGTCGGTGTTCGACACGTGGCGCGAGATCCTGCCGTTCCACCAGCCGCAACCGCTGGGCCGCAAGATGTCCGAGGCGCAGCAGGCACTCCTCAACAAGGAGGTCGGCATGCTGGTGGCCGGCATGTTCGTCGCACAGAGCTTCCCCGCGGGGCCAGACCGCGAGGATCTGGACTTCTTCGCGTTCCCCGAACTCGACTCCGCCGTCGGCACTTCGGCGGTGGAGGCTCCCATGGACGGATTCATGATGCGCAAGGACCCGCGCAACCTCGGTGGCGCGCAGCAGTTCCTCTCCTTCCTCACCAGCGCCGACGCCGCGGTCGCGTACGCGAAGCAGGACCCTCAGGCGATACCCGCGCACCGTGACGCCGATCTGTCGAGTTTCCCTCCGCTCGTGCAGAAGTCGGCCGCCCTCGTCCAGGGTGCGGGGTCCATCACCCAGTTCCTCGACCGGGACACCCGCCCCGACTTCGCGTCCGTCGTGATGATTCCGGCGATGCAGCAGTTCCTGGGCAACCCGAACGACGTCGACGGCCTGGTCCGCAGCATCGAGCGTCAGAAGGCGGCGGTGTTCGGGCAATGAGAGCACACGAGAAGACAACGACCACCATCACGGTCCCGACAGGTCAGGTGAATTCATGACCAGCACAGTTCCTCCCCAAGCCGGAACCGAACCCAGGATCCCGGCGCCGAAGGTCCGGCGCAGCCGGGGTGACCGGTGGACCATCGCCGTCATGCTCGGGCTGCCCGCCGCGATCGTGATCGGGCTGGTGTGGATTCCCACCGTGTTCACGGTGATCCTGTCGTTCGCACGCTGGGACGGCATCGGCGGCACGTCCACCATCGAGTGGATCGGCGCGCAGAACTACGTCGACGCCGTCCAGGCGTACCCACCGTTCCAGCAGGCCCTCCACAACAACGTCCTCTGGCTGGCGTTCCTGTTCGTCTTCCCGACGATCCTCGGCATCTTCCTCGCCGTCCTGCTCGACCGGGGCCTGAAGGGAAGCCGGCTGTACCAGAGCATCTTCTACATCCCCGTGGTGTTGTCGATGGCACTGGTCGGATTCGTGTGGCAGCTGATCTACGCCACCGACGGCGGCGTACTCAACACCATCCTGGGTACGGACGTCGACTGGCTAGGCAACCCCGACGTCAACATCTGGGCCGTCATGGTCGCCGCGAGCTGGCGGCACACCGGCTACATCATGTTGCTGTACTTGGCGGGTCTCAAGGCCATCGACCCGTCGGTACGCGAAGCGGCCCTCATGGACGGCGCCGGCCCGATCCGCACGTTCTTCCGGATCGTGTTCCCCCTGATGAAGCCGACCAACCTGCTGATCATCGTCATCACCGTCATCGAGGCCCTGCGCGCCTTCGACCTCGTGTGGGTGATCAACAAGGGCCGCAACGGACTCGAACTCATCTCCGCCCTCGTCACCGCCAACGTCGTGGGCGAAGCGGGCCGGGTCGGATTCGGTTCGGCCCTGGCGACGATCATGCTCGTGATCTCGCTGGTGTTCATTGCCCTCTATCTCTGGATCGTGATGCGGAGCGACGACTGATGACCATGACGACACCCCTCGCCGACCACAGTGCGCCCGTCGACCGGCCCGGGCCCCGCAACAAGGCCGCGGTGGCCAACCGGCGCCGGCTGAGTACCGCGCACGCGGCGATATATCTCCTTCTCACGGCGCTGGCGTTGCTGTGGATCTTCCCGCTGCTGTGGGCGCTCTACAACTCGTTCCGCGACTACGACTACGTCCTCACCCACGGTTACCTGTCGGTCGGCGGTTTCACGCTCAGCAATTACACCGAGTCGTGGGAGGTCGGCGGAATCCCGCACTACTTCCTCAACTCGATGCTCATCACCATCCCGGCGGTGCTGCTGATCCTGTTCATCGGGTCGATGGCGGCGTTCGTGCTCGCCCGGTTCCCGTGGAAGTTCAACGTGATCATGCTGGCGGTGTTCATCGCGGGCAATCTGCTGCCGCAGCAGACGCTGCTGACCCCGTTGTTCCGGCTGTACAACGCGATTCCGTTGCCGTACTGGATGAGTTCGTCGGGCTCGCTCTACGACAGCTACTGGGGACTGATCCTGGTGCACGTCGCGTTCCAGATCGGGTTCTGCGTGTTCGTGTTGAGCAACTACATGAAGACGGTCCCGCCGGAACTGCTCGAGGCGGCGACGGTGGACGGCGCCGGGCTGTTCCGCCAGTACTGGCAGGTGGTGCTCCCACTGTGCCGTCCGGCCCTGGCCGCGCTCGCGACGCTCATGATCACCTGGATTTACAACGACTTCTTCTGGGCACTGGCGCTGATGGTCAGCGGCGACAAGCTGCCGGTCACCACCGCGCTGCAGAATCTGCAGGGCAGCTTCTTCACCGACACCAACCTGCTCGCCGCCGGATCGGTGCTCGTCGCATTGCCGACGGTGCTCGTATTCGTGGCGCTGCAGCGGCATTTCGTTTCCGGACTGACGATGGGAGCCAACAAGTGAGTGCAACTCCACCGCACGGGTACGTCCACCTCACCGCAGGCGGCGTGTCCGTCGTGCTCGACCTCACCGGGGGACGGTTGCCGGCGATCGTGCACTGGGGTGCGGCGCTCGGCGACCTCGCCCTCGCCGACGTCGAAGCCCTGGCGCAGGCGAACATCGAGCCCCCGGCGGGCAACGTAGTCGATCTCCCGGTGCGGCTGTCGATACTCCCCGAACACCACACCGGGTGGGTGGGGAAGCCCGGGATCGCCGGGCACCGGGACGGCGCGGACTGGTCGCCGCTGTTCACGACCACCACGCTCACGGTCGACGGAGCCGAGCACCGGTCGGGACTCGTCGCGGTCGGTGCCGGCGCGGTCCGGGTCGCCGCGCACGACACGGCCGCCGATCTCGGTCTGGTCCTCGACATCGAACTGCTGCCGAGCGGCCTCCTGAGGACGCGCGCCGAGGTCACGAACGAGGGCGACTCCTTCTACGTCCTCGACGACCTCCAGCTCGCGTTCCCGGTCCCACCGCAGGCCCGCGAGATCCTCGACTTCGCGGGCCGGTGGGGGAAGGAACGGATCCCGCAGTGCCGTGAACTGACCGTCGGCATCCACGAACGCGAAGGACGGAAGGGACGCACCGGCCCGGACGCCGCGACGGTGCTCTCCGTCGGCGTGCCCGGATTCGGGTTCGGCCGCGGCGAAGTGTGGGGCACCCACGTCGCGTTCAGCGGCAACCACCGGCACTACGCCGAGCGTCTCTTCACCGGTTTCCAGGTGGTCGGCGGCGGAGAACTACTCCTGCCGGGCGAGGTACGGCTCGCGGACGGCGAGAGCTACGAAACGCCCTGGGTCTACGGCGCCTACGGCGACGGCCTCGACGACCAGGCGCATCGCTTCCACGACTACCTCCGGTCCCGCCCCACGCACCCGCGGCGCGCGCGCCCGGTCACGATCAACGTGTGGGAGGCCGTCTACTTCGACCACGACCTGGCCCGGTTGACGGACCTGGCGGATCGCGCGGCGAAGCTCGGCGTCGAGCGTTACGTGCTCGACGACGGCTGGTTCAGGTACCGGCGCAACGATCTGGCGGGCCTCGGGGACTGGCACGTCGACGAAACGGTGTGGCCGAACGGCCTGCATCCGCTCGTCGATCACGTGCGTTCCCTCGGCATGGAGTTCGGCCTGTGGTTCGAACCGGAGATGATCAACCTCGATTCCGACCTCGCCCGGGAGCATCCCGAGTGGGTCATGGCGACCGGCGGGCGCACGCCCGTGCCGTCGCGGAACCAGCAGGTGCTCAATCTGGGGATCCCCGAGGCGTACGACCACATCCTCGAGCGGATGTCCGCGATTCTCACCGAGTACGACATCGCCTACATCAAGTGGGACCACAACCGCGACCTGATCGACGCCGGTACCGCACCGCACGGCCGCGCCGGCGTCCACGACCAGACCCTTGCGACGTACCGGCTGATGGACGAACTGAAGCGCCGCTTCCCCGGATTGGAGATCGAATCCTGCTCGTCGGGCGGAGCGCGGGTGGACCTCGGCATCCTCGAGCGCACCGACCGCGTCTGGGTCTCGGACTGCATCGATCCGCTCGAGCGTCAGCAGATGAACCGGTGGACGATGCAGCTGCTTCCCCCCGAACTGCTGGGCTCGCACATCGCGTCCGGAATCTCCCATACGACGGGCCGGTACCACCGCCTGTCGTTCCGGGCGGGGACGGCGCTGTACGGGCACCTCGGGATCGAGTGGGATCTCGCGACCGCCACCGACGACGAGAACGCACAGCTCGCGGTGTGGATCGACCTGTACAAGCGGCACCGGGAACTCCTGCACACCGGGACGATGGTGCGGGCCGACGAGATCGACCCGACCCTGCTCGTCTACGGTGCGGTCGCAGCGGACCGGGCGGAGGCACTGTTCTTCCTCGCGTACGTGGGGCGCTCCGAGGTGTCACCGCGGGGCAGGTTCACGCTGCCCGGGCTCGACCCCGACCGGCGCTATCGGGTGCGTCCCGTCTTCGCCGGTGCACCGGACGAGGGCCTGAAACCGCCCGCGTGGTTCGACGTACAGCCACCGGGTGGACGAGCCGACGGACTGTCCGCGGGGAGCGAGGTACTCGGCGTCTCGATGACGGGCCGGGCCCTCGCGGTCGTGGGTCTGCAGACACCCGCGTCCTTCCCCGACGACGTGGTCGTGCTCTCGGTCACCGCGGAGGCGTAGCCGCAGCACCAGGTGGGCAACATTCACCCTGGGGTAGGTAGCCGGTGCCCCCGCAGCGCGGCACCATGGTCTTCACCAGTCGGCAAAAGTTGAACCGCAGGAGGTAAGTCAACACTCGAAAACGCCACATGAAGAGAACACCTCACCGGAACCCGAACCCGGTGAGGTGTTTTCGTCTGTTCCGCCGGGCGGGTCAGAACTCCATGCCCGCGTCGGCGCCCATCTGCATGGTGGTGTTTCCGCCGTCGAGGGATTCCCGGATGATGTCGGCGTGACCGGAATGGTGGCCGGTCTCCCGGATGATGTGGAGCAGGGTGCGGCGGATCGTCCACCACTGCCGCTCGGGTGCCCAGGGTGCGGTGGGCAGTGGGACGAGCACGTCCAGGTCGTCGAGGCCGGCCACGGCGGCCTCCGTCGCGCGGGCCACCTCGGCGTACTCGGCGAGCAGTCCCTCGAGGGTTTCGTCGTCGCGCATGTAGTACTTCTCCATCGCCCACTCCATGTCGAACTCGGCGTTCTCGTCGGGTTCGAGAATGGTTTCGACCCAGTGCTTTTCCGTGTGGGACACGTGCTTGATCAGTCCGCCGAGCGTCAGGTCGCTGACGGTCGAGCGCTGCCGTGCCTGTTCGTCGTCGATGCCGCGGACGGTGATCAACAGGGTGGCTCGCTGCTCCTGCAGGATCTGGAGGAGGTCGGCGCGCTCACCGGTGGCGGGGGACTTCTGCGAAGTGGTCATGAGAAGAAGAGTAGAAGCGATTGAGGTCAGAAACGGTCCTCATTAGGAAGGCCTTCTCAGGGTTTTTCTCGGGGTCCAAGTTGGGTGCCTTCCTGGATGTGTGGAAAGCGCGCGCCGCGAAGGATTCTCGGTATGAACTTCGACTCTCCGGGACCGGCACCCCGGCCCTCCCGCCGACGCGTATGGCTTCGCGTTCTCGGGGGCATGGTGTCGCCCGTCCTCGTCGCCGTCACGGTGGGAGTCGGCACGTTCGCGTACGCCTCGACCGCCGCCGAGAGCGACACCGGCGGGCAGATGGAATTCCGGCGAGCCCTGACGATTCCGCCGCTCGCGCCGGGTGTCGCGCGCCCCGAATTGGGTACCCCCACGGTGACGCGTCACGCCGATGTCGCCGGGTCGAGCCGGATCGGCGCGGGCGAACCCGCGATGCCCCACCAGCCCGCACACGGGTGACCCCGCTCGGTTCTCTCTTCTGGGTCCGCCCAGCCCACCGATGATCAGCCCACCGATGAAAGGAATCATCATGATCCGCACGACGATGACCGCACTGGCAGCCGTGGCTCTCGTGTTCGGCGCCGCGTCCGTGACCCAGACCGCTGCCGCCCACCCGGCCTGCAACTCCTCCTACGAGGGCACGACCAACGACGAGTACGACCCGGACCCCGACTTCACGGGGACGACCAACGACGAGTACGACCCCGATCCCGAGTATTCGGGCACGTCCAACCGAGAATACGACCCCGACCCGGAGTTCCACGGCAGCACCGATCCGTGCCAGGTGTGAGTCCGGTCAGCGGTTCCGGCGCAGCCACGGAGACACACCGGGGGCGAACAGGGCGAGCACTCCCACCGCGACGAGGGCGCTGTAGGCGAGCGGCGCCCATTGCAGCACACCGGCGGTCGCGTCACCGGCGTCGGACAGCAGGGTCCACAGGCCCACCCCGCCGGCGGCGCTGAGGACGCCGACGACGGCGAGGGTGATCTGGCCCGCCGGTTTCCGGGCGCGCAGAAGTTGTATCCCCAGCAGTCCGAGGAGGATCAGGACGACGGCGATGGCGCCGCTGCCGATCAGCGTCAGGTTCACCGTGTCGGTGATGTCTGTCGCGGAGTCCCCGGGATTGTCCGCGGCGACCGAGGCCTCGAGGGCGTCGCGGACCGCGCCGAGGTCGAGCGCGATGGCCCCGGCGATTCCGGCGAGAACGACGAACGATCCCACCCAGGCGGACAGTGACACCGCGACCGCCTTCGGGGTGGCATCGGTGGGGGTGGCGCGCAGCGGGGTGACCGCGAACTCCGGACGCGGCGGTACGGGTCGCGGCGGTTCCGGCCGGCGTCGCGGCTGTTCGGGTGTCGTCACGCTGCGATCCTATCGACCTGCCGTACCGTGGCGGGCCGACGCGCGGGTCCGTGTCGGCGGCCCCGAAGCACGCCGCCGAAACACGGCGCCCGAACAAAATGCGGGCATCCGGGAACAAATCTCCGCACCCCTCCGTTGAGCCTTACGACAACATGAGCGTGCAAGACTCAAGTTCGAATTGACTCCCGACGGTGTCGGAGTGCAAACTTGAGCGGAGGGCGCTCACTAAGCGCCAACATCGCAGTTCAGTAATGAAAAACCTGCCCACAGGACTGCAAAACGAAAGTGAGGAACACTATGGCTCGTGCCGTCGGTATCGACCTCGGTACAACGAACTCGGTCGTGTCTGTGCTGGAAGGCGGCGAGCCCGTAGTGGTCGCCAACGCCGAAGGTTCACGCACCACCCCGTCGATCGTCGCCTTCGCCAAGAACGGTGAGGTGCTGGTCGGCCAGCCCGCGAAGAACCAGGCCGTCACCAACGTCGATCGCACCATCCGCTCCGTCAAGCGCCACATCGGCACCGACTGGAACGTGGAGATCGACGGCAAGAAGTACACGCCCCAGGAGATCAGCGCGCGCACGCTCATGAAGCTGAAGCGCGACGCCGAGGCGTACCTGGGTGAGGACATCACCGACGCCGTGATCACCGTCCCCGCGTACTTCGAGGACGCCCAGCGTCAGGCCACGAAGGAAGCCGGCCAGATCGCCGGTCTCAACGTCCTGCGCATCGTCAACGAGCCCACCGCGGCCGCACTGGCCTACGGCCTGGACAAGGGCGACAAGGAACAGACCATCCTGGTCTTCGACCTCGGTGGCGGCACCTTCGACGTCTCGCTGCTCGAAATCGGCGACGGCGTCGTCGAGGTTCGCGCCACGTCCGGCGACAACCACCTCGGTGGTGACGACTGGGACGAGCGCATCGTCACGTGGCTCGTCGACAAGTTCAAGGCTCAGAACGGCATCGATCTGACCAAGGACAAGATGGCTCTGCAGCGTCTCCGCGAGGCCGCCGAGAAGGCCAAGATCGAACTGAGCTCCTCGCAGAGCACGTCGATCAACCTGCCCTACATCACCGTCGACGCGGACAAGAACCCGCTGTTCCTCGACGAGCAGCTGTCTCGCAGCGAGTTCCAGAAGATCACGTCCGATCTCCTCGACCGCACCCGCGCGCCGTTCCAGGCCGTGATCAAGGACAGCGGCATCGCCGTCAAGGACATCGACCACGTCGTGCTCGTCGGTGGTTCCACCCGTATGCCCGCCGTCTCCGATCTGGTGCGCGAGCTGACCGGTGGCCGTGAGCCCAACAAGGGCGTCAACCCGGACGAGGTCGTCGCCGTCGGCGCCGCCCTGCAGGCCGGCGTCCTCAAGGGCGAGGTCAAGGACGTGCTGCTCCTCGACGTCACCCCGCTGTCCCTCGGCATCGAGACCAAGGGTGGCGTGATGACCAAGCTCATCGAGCGCAACACCACCATCCCGACCAAGCGTTCCGAGACCTTCACCACCGCTGACGACAACCAGCCCTCGGTGCAGATCCAGGTGTTCCAGGGTGAGCGCGAAATCGCCTCGCACAACAAGCTGCTCGGCTCGTTCGAGCTGGCCGACCTGCCGCCCGCCCCGCGTGGCGTGCCGCAGATCGAGGTCACCTTCGACATCGACGCCAACGGCATCGTGCACGTGACCGCCAAGGACAAGGGCACCGGCAAGGAGAACACGATCAAGATCCAGGACGGCTCCGGTCTGTCCAAGGAAGAGATCGAGCGGATGGTCAAGGACGCCGAGGCTCACGCCGAGGAAGACAAGGCCCGCCGCGAGGAGGCCGAGGTGCGCAACCAGGCCGAGTCGCTCGTGCACCAGACCGAGAAGTTCATCAAGGACAACGAGGACAAGGTGCCCGCCGACGTCAAGGAGAAGGTCGAGGCTGCCATCAAGGAAGCCAACGACGCTCTCGCAGGCACCGACATCGCGGCCGTCAAGACCGCGGTCGAGAAGCTGGCCACCGAGTCGCAGGCCCTCGGCCAGGCGATCTACGAGGCCAGTGCCGCCGAGGAAGCCGCCAACACCGACGGTTCCGGCGCGAGTGGTGCCGACGACGTCGTCGACGCCGAGGTCGTGGACGAGCCGTCCGACTCGGAGAAGAAGTGACGTCCGACAACACCGAGCAGGAACCGGTCACTTTCGTGGACAAGCGGAAGATCGACCCCGAGACCGGTCGGACACGGGACGCGGAGCCGGTAGTGGAGCCCCTCGCGGGCACCGCTGCCGCCCCGCAGCCCGGCTCGGTGGACGAAGGGGACCTGCCGGACACGGCAGCTCCGGAGACGGACGAGTTGGCGGAGCGCACCGCTGACCTGCAGCGACTGCAGGCGGAATACGCCAATTACCGCCGCCGCGTCCAGCGCGACAAGCAGGCCGACATCGCGAACGCCAAGGCGTCCGTCGTCGGTGAACTCATCGCGGTGCTGGACGACCTCGACCGTGCACGCAGCCACGGCGACCTCGACTCGGGGCCGCTGAAGGGTGTGGCAGACAAGCTCACCGGCACCCTCACCTCGCTCGGGCTGAGCGAGTTCGGTGCCGAGGGCGACGCATTCGATCCGGCGCTGCACGAGGCAGTGCAGCACGAGGGCGAGGGTCACGACCCCGTTCTCGGCACGGTGATGCGAAAGGGCTACAAATTCGGTGATCGCGTCCTGCGGCATGCGATGGTAGCTGTGATCGATCGCGCCGGCGATGCCGGCGCGAACACCTCCGACGAGGCGGCGAAGCCCGCCGAGTCGGAACAAGAGTAAGAGCGAGAGGAGGAGACGCCCAGTGAGCCAACGGGAGTGGATCGAAAAGGACTTCTACAAGGAGCTGGGCGTCTCGTCCCACGCATCCGCGGACGAGATCAAGAAGGCGTACCGCAAACTCGCCCGCGACCTTCACCCCGACGCGAACCCCGGCGACACGAAGGCCGAGGAGCGTTTCAAGTCCGTCAGCGAAGCACACGCCGTGCTCTCGGACCCTGCCAAGCGCAAGGAATACGACGAGGCCCGGCGACTGTTCGCGAGCGGCGGTTTCGGTCAGGGCGGCGGCGGATTCAACCCCGGAGCCGGCGGTTTCGGCCAGGGCGGATTCGACATCAACGACCTGTTCGGTGGCGGCGGCGCGGCGGCCGGTGACGGCGGCCTCGGCGACATCTTCGGTGGCCTGTTCAATCGCGGCGCCGGTGGTGGCGGCGCGACCCGCACGACCAACCGTCCCCGTCGTGGCAGCGACGTCGAGACGGAGACGACCCTCGAATTCCGTGAAGCCACGCTGGGCGTCACCGTTCCGCTGCGGCTGACCAGTCCGTCGCCGTGCACCACCTGCCACGGCAGCGGTGCCAAGCCGGGAACCAGCCCGCGAGTCTGCCCGCGCTGCAACGGGACCGGAATCGTCAGCCGAAACCAGGGCGCGTTCGGGTTCAGTGAGCCGTGCGACGACTGCCGCGGTACCGGCTCGATCATCGACTCGCCGTGCGAGGTGTGCCACGGCAACGGCGTCACCAACCGGACCCGCACCATCACCGTCCGCGTTCCCGCAGGTGTCAGCGACGGACAGAAGATCCGGCTGGCAGGCCAGGGGGAGGCGGGCCTGCGCGGCGCGCCGTCCGGCGACCTGTTCGTCACGGTCCGGGTGCGTCCCGACAAGGTGTTCGGCCGCAACGGCGACGACCTCACCCTCGTCGTCCCCGTCAGCTACGGTGAGCTCGTGCTCGGAACCACGGTCTCCGTCCCCACGTTGGAGGGGCGCGTCGGTGTGAAGATTCCGGCGGGCACAGCCGACGGCCGGGTTCTGCGGGTACGCGGCCGAGGCGTTCCCAAGCGCGCGGGTGGCGCCGGTGACCTGCTGGTCACGGTCAAGGTCGCCGTTCCGCAGAAGCTCGACGACCCCGCCACCGAAGCACTGAAGACCTATCTGGAAGCAGAGAAGGCCAGCGGATTCGATCCCAGGGCCGGGTGGGCAGGTGCCTGATGAGCGATACGACCCAGGATCCACGCGAGACCGCCGTTGATCCGGACGCGCAGATCTTCGTGATCTCGGTGGCCGCGGAACTCGCCGGCATGCACGCCCAGACGTTGCGCAACTATGACCGGCTCGGTCTCGTCACCCCGCACCGCACGTCCGGTGGCGGGCGACGGTACTCGCCGCGGGATGTGGCGCTGCTCCGTGAGGTGCAGCGCCTCTCGCAGGACGAGGGCGTCAACCTCGCCGGGATCAAGCGGATCATCGAACTCACCAACCAGGTGGAGGCTCTACAGCACCGGGTTCGCGAGCTGGCCGAGGAGATCGCCAAGATTCACGCCGGCTACCGGCGCGACCTGGTGCCGATCCCGCGGAGCAATGCGCTCGTCGTGTGGAAGCCGCGACACCAGCGCTGACCCGGCGATCTCTCGGGTGAACCGAACCGATGTCGCACTCGTCCTGTCGGAGTGAACCAGTGCGACATCGGGCCCCAACCCCCGGCTCATCGGTCGCGGTTGCCCCAGCGGGGCCCGCGGCGGGTGCGTGATCGCGGAATGTTCATCTCCTCGAGACGTGCCTTGATCTCCTCGGTGGTCCACATCGTGCGGGAGACGGTGGGGGTGGGGGTCTCGGTGACGTGCATGATCATGTTCTCCGGCTTTCTTCGAGTGTTCGGTGGATGGTCGGGATCGTCTGTCAGGGGTGTCCGTACAGGTGGTAGCCGGCGTTCATGTTCGGGTAGCCCGAGTCGATCCAGCTGCTGATGCCGTAGGCGTGGCCGTAGTCGGCGTCGACGCGGGTGCCGTCCACGTCGGTGGTGTTGCTGTAGTTGTCGGCGCGGAACACGGCCTGGGCACCACCGGGGAGCGAGTAGGTGGCGTCCACCTCGACGCCGTTCGGATCGGTGGAGAATGCCTTCACGATCTGGCTGCTGTGCGGGGCGAGGTAGTCCGACGGCGCCTGAATCCACTGCCCGTAGGGGTTCGACGAGCCCGCGAGGACCATCGGCAGGTCGGTGTCGTTGCTGATCGTCATCGCGATCGTGGGTCCCGATGTCGGCATCGTGCCCGCGGTGGCAACACCGGCTGCGGCGATGGCGAATCCGGTGACGGCCACTGCGGTGGCGGGCAGTGCGATGAAGAGTGCGACGCGGCGGCGGGCGAGGGTGCGCATGATGGCTTCTCCTGAGTTGTGACACTTCGGGGGGAACGTCTGGGGCCGTGGGGGTTTCGGTTTCCGATCTCCCCGTTTTCCGGTGTGCACCAACTATGTCGCGAATGTGCGCCGTCGTCTGTCCACCGACAGGACCGAGGGCGGGATGAATTCGGTGTCCACCGATCGGGGGACACCGGCGCCGCGAAGTGCTCCGCGCGGGCCTGCTCTCGTGAGAAAGTGAGCAATGGACTTCGCCGGAGTCGCTTCGCATCGGGCCGCGCCGTGAGCGCCGTGCGTGTGGTGGTGGGCGACGACCACCCGATCTTTCGGGACGGTGTCGTCCGTGCGCTCCTGGCGAGTGGCGACATCGAGGTGGTCGGCGAGGCGGACGACGGTGCGGCGGCGCTCGCCCTGATCCGCGAACTCGCCCCCGACGTCGCACTGCTCGACTATCGGATGCCGGAGCTGGACGGTTCCCAGGTGGCGGCGGCCGTCCGGCGAGCCGAACTCGCCACGCGGGTGTTGCTGCTGTCGGCGCACGACGAGTCCGCGATCGTCTACCACGCGTTGCAGGAGGGGGCGGCGGGGTTCCTGCCCAAGGAGTCCACTCGGGCGGAGATCGTGAAAGCCGTCCTGGACTGCGCTCAGGGCCGCGACGTCCTCCCCGCCTCCCTCGCCGTCGGACTGGCCGGCGAGGTGCGTCGTCGCAGTGAACCGGTCGGGCCGGCGCTGAGCGGCCGGGAGAAGGAAGTGCTGGCGCTCATTGCGCGCGGCCAGAGCATTCCCACGATCGCCGGTGAGCTGTATCTGGCACCGTCGACGGTCAAGACCCATGTCCAGCGCCTCTACGAGAAGCTCGGGGTGAGCGACCGCGCGGCCGCGGTGGCCGAGGCGATGCGACGCGGCTTGCTGGAGTGACGTGCCGCTTCCGTCCCAGAGTCGCGTAGTCCGTCGCTACAGCACCGAGGCCGTCCGGGTGACCGCCATTCTCCGGTTACCGCTGATCGGGCTGATGGCGCTGCTCGGGCCGGTGATCCGCGTGGTGCACTGGAAACCCGACGTCTTCGCCGGGCTGCTGATCGGGTATGCGGCTCTGGCGCTCGGCTGGCTGATCTTCGTTCTGGTGCGGGACGTCGGACCGTGGGCGGGCTGGGTGTCCACCGCGGCGGACGTCACCGCGGTGGTGGCGTTGTGTATCGCCTCGGGCGGCGCGACGTCGGTGCTGCTGCCGGTGTTCTTCCTGCTGCCGATCTCGGTGGCGTTCCAGTACCGGCCGCGTCTGACGGCGATCGTCGGGGTTTGTACCGCCGTCGGGTACCAGGTGGTGTGGATCATCTACTCCAAGCGCGACGACGCAGTCGGTTTCCCCGACGAGGTGTACCTCTACTTCGGGTTTCTGTTGTGGCTCGCGGCCGCGACGACGGCGTTGTCGTACGTGCTGGTCCGGCGCTCTGCGACGGTGATCTCGCTGATGGATGTGCGCAGGCAGCTGATCGCCGAATCGATGGGCGCCGAGGAACGCGAGCGACGGCAACTGGCCGAAGACCTTCACGACGGGCCCCTGCAGAATGTCCTGGCCGCCCGGCTGGACGTGGAGGAGGCCCTGGAGCGAAACCCGGACGACATGCTCGTCGCCGCCGAGTCCGCCCTCCGCGAGACCGCGGCGCAACTGCGGTCCACGGTCACCACACTGCATCCGCAGGTCCTCGCGCAGCTGGGCCTCACCGCGGCGCTGCTCGAGCTCACCGATCTCTACGCCCGGCGGGGGTTCGAGATGTCGGTGAGCCTCGACGACGTCGGTCACCCCGACTGCCAGGAGCTGCTCTACCGGGTGGCGCGGGAACTGCTCACCAACGTGACCAGACACGCCCGTGCCACGACGATCGAATTCGCACTCACCCGCGCCGACGGGCGGACCACGCTGACGGTCGCCGACGACGGCGCCGGTTTCGATCCGGCCGTCGTCCCGGAACGGGTGGCGCAGGGGCACATCGGGCTGGCGTCGCACATCGTGCGGGTCGAAAACCTCGGCGGCACCTTCGACGTCACGTCCTCACCCGGATCGGGCACCCGCGTGGTGGTGACGGTGCCGGACTCCCGCTGACGGCGCTGGGCGGTTGACGTGTTCGCTGACGGGTAATCGGGGACCAGTCGATCGCGAAGGAAGGGCAGAGCAATGGGTACGCGCGAGTCATCCCGGACGAAGTCGCCGGTTCAGATCGCCGCGCTCGTCGTGGGTGCGGTATTCCTCCTGGTCGGGATCCTGGGCTTCGTTCCCGGCATCACGACCGACTACGATCTGCTCGGCGGCGCCGGGCACCATTCGGGTGCGAAACTGCTGGGAATATTCCAGGTTTCGGTGCTGCACAACCTCGTTCACCTGATTTTCGGCGTCGCCGGCATCGCATTCGCCCGGACCGTACAGACTGCGCGCCTGTACCTGATCGTCGGCGGTGTGGTCTATCTCGTTCTGTGGATCTACGGACTGGTGATCGACCAGGCCAGTGCGGCGAACTTCGTGCCGGTCAACACGGCCGACAATTGGCTGCACTTCGCACTCGGCGCCGGAATGGTCGCGCTCGGATTCTTCACGGCGCGGGTCGGGTCGACGCCCGCAACGGACCCGACCCGACCACACTCGCCGATGGACTAGTCACTGCGGGTGACGGCCCTCGGCGAATTCCTCGACGATCTTCGCGCAGAACGCGGGCAGGTCGTCGGGGTTGCGGCTCGACACCAATCCGCTGTCGACCACCACTTCCTCGTCGACCACGGTTCCGCCGGCGTTGCGGATGTCGGTGCGCACGCTCGGATACGACGTGAGAGTGCGGCCGCGGACGACGTCGGCCTCGACCAACGTCCACGGTCCGTGGCAGATCACGCCCACCGGTTTGCCCGAAGCGACGAAGTCGCGGACGAAGGCGACGGCTGACTCGTCCATCCGAAGGTGGTCGGGGTTCGTGGTGCCGCCGGGCAGGATCAGTGCGTCGAAGTCGGCGACCGACACGTCGCCGACCACGGCGTCGACGGCGTAGGTGCCTGCCGCGTTCACGTCCGCGTTCATGGCCTGGATCTTGCCGGGGGACAACGAGATCAGCCGAACCTCCGCGCCGGCGTCCTCCACGGCCTTTCGTGGTTCGACGAGTTCGACTTCCTCGACCCCGTCGGTGGCCAGGATCGCGACCTTCCGGCCGCGCAGTGTGTCTGCCGATGTCATGGGCACTTCCTTCCTCTGGTGAACACAAGCGACGGGTACCCGGTCGGCCCGAAGCCAATCGGGTGGGAATCAGAGTCGTCGGAGATCGGTGGTTGCGGGGCCCTCGAGAAGTGTTCCGCCGGCAGTGAATCGGGACCCGTGCAGCGGGCAGTCCCACGAAGCCTCCGCATCGTTCCAGCGGAGCACGCCACCGAGGTGCGGGCAGACGGCGCAGACACGCTCGGTGTGACCGTCCGAGGTGTATTCGCCGACGGGCAGCAGTCCCTCTCGCACGATGCGTGCCCGGCCCTGCCCGCGTTGCCGCCCCACGAGCGCGTCACCCCAGCCCGCGACCATCTCCACCGCCACCTCGCCGTTCGCCTTCACCGCCGCCGGAAGGTCGAAAAGCTGCGTCGGCGAATAGCTCTGGAATGCCTCACCCCACCGCATGTGGCCACCCAGAATGCGTCCGGCGAGCACGAGACCGGCGGCGACGCCGTTCGAGAGACCCCACTTGCCGTAGCCGGTGGCGATGAGAATGCCGTCACTGCCGGGAACCAGTGGGCCGACGTAGGGGAGCGCGTTCAGCGAGGAGTAGTCCTGCGCCGACCAGCGGTGGGTCGGCGTCGCCCCGGGAAAATGACGACCGGTCCAGGCCAGTAGATCGTCGACCGCTGCCTGCGGCGACGTGCTTCGCCCGACATCGTGACCGTTGCCGCCGACGACCAGAACACGACCGGCCTCGGCTGGGCGCAGCGACCGGGTGGGCTGATCGGCGGTCAGGTACATGCCCCCGGGTGCACCGCCCGGCACCCGGAACGCCGCCGCATACGATCGTTCCGCCTTCAGCCGGGCGAAGAATCCTCCGCGATCGAGGATCGGAGTTCCCGTCGCGAGAACCACGCGGCGGGCTTCGATGTCGCCGTCCGGCGTCGACAGGACCTGGAATCGCACCAGCGTCCGGACCGACGTCACACGACGGTGCTCGAACACGTCGCCGCCGTGTGTGATCAGGTCGCGGGCCACCGCATGGAGAACGGACATCGGGTCCAGGAACGCCTGGTCGTCGAGTGTGACGGCGTCGACGTGGGGCACCGGTATCTCGAGTTCGGGCACGAGTCGCACGGGCAGGCCCGCCGATCGCGCGGCCGTGTACTGGGCGCGCACCGCGTCGACGCCGGACTCGGTCTGCGCGAACGTGAAATCCGGTGCCGTGCCGACGGGAATCTCGCGGTCGTGGCAGTACCGGAGCAGCCACTGCTGGCCTTCCAGGTTTCCCTCGACATACGAGCGCAGGATGTGCGACGCGTGGCGTCGGCCGATCTCGGCGAGCCGGGTACCTTGTAGCACACTGACCTTGCCCGTGGTGTTCCCTGTCGTGACGGCCCCGATGGTTCGCGCTTCGACGACGGCGACGTGCTGTCCCGCACGGGCGAGCAGTAACCCGGTGATCAGCCCGGTCACCCCCGCGCCCACCACCACGGTGTCGTACCGTCCGCGTTCGTCCCACGATCGCCCCGTTACCGCGCCGCGGTGACCGGCGACGTGATCGAGCCAGAGGGAAGACATCACGGCTTCAGGAGAATCTTCACAGCGCCGTCTTCCTTCTTCTGGAAGATCTCGTACGCGTGCGGCGCGTGGTCCAGTGGCAGTTCGTGAGTGGCGAACGTGTCGACACCCAGGGGGTCGGCGTCGGTGAGCAACGGCAGGATGTCCGGCACCCACCGCTTCACGTTGGCTTGCCCCATCCGCAGCTGAATCTGCTTGTCGAACAGGGTGAGCATCGGTATCGGGTCCGCCATTCCTCCGTACACCCCGATGAGCGAGAGGGTGCCGCCGCGCCGCACGATGTCGATGGCCGAGTACAGCGCGTGCAGCCGGTCGATTCCCGCCGTCGACATCAACGGGGCCGCGATGGCATCGGGCAGGTACGACGTGATCTGCTGCAGGAGTTTCGCGCCGGGGGAGCCGTGCGCTTCCATGCCGACGGCGTCGATGACGGAATCGGGTCCGCGGCCGTCGGTCATCTCCCGGATCACGTCGCCGAGTTCACCCTCGGCGTCGTTCAGGTCGACCGTCTCGATCTGCCGCGCCCGCGCTCGGGCGAGCCGCTCGGGCACGAGATCGACGCCGATGACCCGAAAACCCTTGTGCGTGGCGATGCGTGCCGCCATGTCGCCGATCGGTCCGAGCCCGAGAACGACGACGGAACCGCCGTCGGGTATCTCCGCGTACTCGACGGCCTGCCATGCCGTCGGCAGCACGTCGGACAGATACACGAAGCGCGAATCCGGTGGACCCTCCGGAACCGTGATGTGGGTGTTCTTCACGTGCGGCACCCGAAGATACTCGGCCTGGCCGCCGGGAACGCTCCCGTACAGTTTCGAATAGCCGAACAGCGCCGCGCCCATGCCCTCGTCCCGGATCTGGGTGATCTCGCACTGGGTGAACAGCTTCCGATCGCACATGTGGCAGCTGCCGCAGGATATCTGGAACGGGATGACCACCCTGTCGCCGACCTTCACGTCGGTCACCTCGGACCCCACCTCGCGGACGATGCCCATCGGTTCGTGGCCGAGGATGTCGCCCTCGTTCATGAACGCACCGAGCAGTTCGTACAGGTGCAGGTCGGAGCCGCAGATGTTGGTGGTGGTGATCTCGACGACAGCGTCGGTCTTCTGTTCGATCACCGGGTCGGGAACGGTGTCGACGCTGACCTTCCGTTTGCCCTGCCACGTCACGGCTCTCATCGGGCTCTCCGGTTCGCCTTCTCGATCGCGTCGACGAGTTCGTCCTTGGTCATGGTGGACCGGCCGTGTAGATCGAGTCGCTGCGCGATGTGCATGAGGTGGTCCTTGCTCGCGTTGGCGTCGACGCCCTCTGCCGTCTCACCGGACGCGTTCGGGCCGCCGCTCTTCGCGCGCTCGTCCGAGGGGCCCTTCTCGTCCTTGGCCTCCCAGTGGTCCCCGACCTTCTCGTAGCTGTGTTTGAGGGCGTCGTACGCGACGCGATGCGCCCGTTCCTCGTCCCCGTACTGGTCCATTGCGGAGTCGTACACCTTGGCGAACGTGCGCTGCGCCTTCTCGGACGACTTCTTCAGCGTCCCGGGGAGCTCGCGCTTCTTCGGCTTGCCGCTGTCGGTGGTCTTCGGCACGGAAATCCTCCTCGGGTGTAGAGGTGCCCGCACGGACGATTACCCGACTCTCGGAGATCTATGCGAGAGGGGGAGGAACTCGACCGGGCGCGGAGGTCAGCGCCTGCTCGAGCAGTTCCAGGGCACGGTCGGTCGTTGCGGTCACGACGTCCTGCGGTTCACCGTCGAATCGGTGCATCTCGGTGTCGATGCGGCCGTGGGTGAAGAGTCCGAACCAGACGGTCCCCGGCGGTTGCCCGTCCTGGGGGTCGGGGCCGCCCGCACCGGTCACTGCGACGGCGATGTCGGCTCCGAGCAGTTCCGCGACCGCACTTGCCATCGCGCGGGCACTGGCCTCACTGACGACGGGACCGTCCGGCACCTTCAGCACCCGGTGTTTCACTTCGCTGGAATACGCGACCACGCTGCCCCGGTACCAGTCGGAGGACGCGGGCGCGGCGCCGAGAATGCATGAGATCTGCCCGCCGGTGAGGGATTCCGCCGTGGCGAGGAAGACGTGCGCGCTCTGCGCCGCGGTCGAGATCCGTTTTGCGATTCGGTCCTGCGGACTCATGGACCTCACGATATCGGACGTGTTCCGGCGCGGAGTTGCCGTCGCCACCCGCGAGCCAGGTGGAACAGGTTTCAGTTTTTCCGGTTTCCGGTTAGGGTGTCGGTGACCCAGGACACAGGAAATCCAGGCCGCCGGACCAATGCGCCTCGGCGTCGCGGGAGTAGAAGGATTACAGATGACCGACGAGTTCGCAGATCTGCATCGACCCGCCTTCGCTGCAGACCTCCTCATCACTGCACTGGAACGCAACTCCGACAAGCCGGCGCTCTACCTCGGCGACGTCGTCCTCACCGGCGGTGAGATGCGCGATCAGATCAGTTGCTTTGCGCAGGCACTGGCTTCACTCGGAATCGGTAAAGGCACGAGCACCGCCATGCTGTCCAAGAACAGGCCCGAAGTGCTCATCAGCATGGGCGCCACCATGATCTCCGGATGCCGCGCCAGCGCGCTGAACCCGATGGGCTCGCTCGACGACCATCTGTACATCGTTGGGGACGCCGAGATTCAGACGTTGATCTTCGATCCCACCGCCTTCGAGGAGCGCGCCGCCGAACTGGTGGCGCAGTCGCCGTCGATCGAGAACGTGTTGTCGTTAGGGCCGTCCGAAGTGGGTACCGACATTCTCGCCCTCGCCGAGAACTTCACCCCGCAACGCCTGCGGGCGGCGGACGTGGCCGCCGACGACAACAGCAGCATGGTCTACACCGGCGGCACCACCGGCAAGCCGAAGGGCGTCGTCGGCTCCTACCAGTCCGGCGCGACGCTCAACCAGATTCAGATGGCCGAGTGGCAGTGGCCCGACGAACCGCGTTTCCTCATCTGCACGCCGCTGTCGCACGCCGGCGCCGCCTTCTTCATCCCGACCCTGCTGCGTGGCGGCGCGCTGATCGTGTTGCCCGCGTTCGAGCCCGGTGCCGTCCTCGAGGCGATCGAGAAGCACAAGATCTCGGCCACGATGCTCGTCCCCACCATGATCTACCTGCTGATGGATCACCCCGACCTGCCGAAGCGGGACGTGTCCAGCCTGCAGACCCTTTTCTACGGCGCCTCGGCGATGTCGCCGGCCCGGTTGAAGGAGGGCATCGAGAAGTTCGGCCAGATCTTCTTCCAATTCTACGGCCAGACCGAATGCGGAATGACCATCGCGGTGCTGCGGAAGGAAGAGCACCTGGCGGACGATCCCAGCCGGCTCGCGACGTGCGGGCGTCCCGTGCCCTGGCTGAACGTCGCCCTGCTCGACGACGACCTGAACGAGGTCCCCCAGGGTGAGCTCGGTGAGATCTGCGTCCGCGGCCCGCTGGTCATGAAGGGGTACTGGAAGAAGCCCGCCGAGACCGCCGAGGCCTTCCGCGGGGGATGGCTGCACACAGGCGACGTCGCACGCAAGGACAAAGACGGATTCATGACGATCGTCGACCGAAAGAAGGACATGATCGTCACCGGCGGATTCAACGTGTTCCCCCGGGAGATCGAGGACGTCATCTCGGCGCATCCGGCCGTCGGCTCGGTCGCGGTGGTCGGCGTTCCGGACGAGAAGTGGGGCGAGGCCGTGAAGGCGTGCGTGGTATTGCGGGCCGGGCAGACGGTCGACGCCGCCGAACTCGTCGAACGGGTGCGGGCCGCGAAGGGATCGGTGCACGCCCCCAAATCGATCGACTTCGTCGACACGCTGCCGCTCACCCCGCTCGGCAAACTGGACAAGAAGGCGCTGCGCTCCCGGTACTGGGAAAGTGCAGACCGAGCGGTCGGATAGCACGACCAGGGCGGAAAACAAGGGACCTGGTCTGCGGCGTGGCGCCCGCGCCTATAGTCTGCCCAAGTACTTCGCGGCGAGGCCGCGTTCAGTCGGTGACGAGGATGCGCGGTGGATTCACAGGCAATATCGCTGGTCCGGTCGAGTTTCAAGGCTATCGCGGCGGTGCCGGACGGGCCCCAGACTCTGTCGCGGTCCTTCTATGCCCTGCTGTTCGCGCGGTATCCCGACGCCCGGGACTTCTTCCCCGCGGCCATGGACGTGCAACGCGACCGGTTGATCTCCGCCGTCCAGTACGTGATCGAACGGCTCGAGGAGGAATCCGGGCAGATCCTCGCCTACCTCGCCCAGCTCGGCCGCGACCACCGTAAGTACGGAATCGAGGACGCGCACTACGTCGCCGTCGGCAACTCCCTGATCGCCGCGGTGGAGCAGTTCCCCTCGACCGAGCCGTGGACCGACGAACTCGAGCAGGCCTGGCGCGACGTCCTCTCGGTCGTCGCCGCCACCATGATGGACGCGGCCAACGCCGCAAGCGGCCCGCCGGCGTGGGGCGCGACCGTGATCGAGCACCTCCAGGTCCGCAAGGACGTGTCGATCGTCCGCCTGCAACTCGACGAGCCGATGACCTACACCGCCGGTCAGTACGTGAGCGTGCAGGTGCCGTCGCGTCCCCGGATGTGGCGGTACCTGTCGCCGGCGAACCCCGCCAACGACCAGGGCATCATCGAGTTCCATGTCCGACGGGTGTCGGGCGGCTGGGTCAGCCCCGCCATCGTCAGCCAGACACTCGTGGGCGAGCGGTGGGTGATCGGGTCCCCGCTCGGCGACCTGGGAGTCCGCTACGACAACGGTCGCGACATCCTCATGATCGGATCGGGGACGGGAATCGCGCCGCTCCGAGCACAAATCCTGCAGATGTCGCAGCGCGGCCAGGACCGCCGCGTCCACGTCTTCTTCGCCGGGCGGTACCCCTGCGACCTCTACGACCTGGGCACCCTGTGGGCACTCGCGGAGCAGAATCCGTGGCTGACCGTCGTCCCGGTCACCGAGGAGGACGAGGACCCGTGGTGGTACACCGGCCCGAGCAGCGCCGCGTTGCCCGGCATGCACCGCCGGTTGACCGGCAAGGTCGGGCAGGTCGTCGCCGACTTCGGGACGTGGGCCGAGCGCGACATCCAGCTCGTCGGCTCCGAGGCGATGATCAACACCACCAAGTTCCGGCTGCACGCGGCGGGCACTCCGCCGGAGAACATCCGGCACGACCCGTCCTACTGATCCGAACGGCTCAGTACGGGTCGAACTGAATGTTCTCCGTGGGGGTCCCGGTGTCCCGGAGACGGTCGAGGGTGGCGCGGACCATCGCCGCCGAACCGCACACCAGCACCTGGTGCTCGGTGAACGCGCCGTAGGACGTCACGACGTCGGGTAGCGAGCCCTCGATGAGGTCGTCCTCGGTGAACCCCACGTCCACTCTGGTGCGCTCGTACCATTCGTCGGTCCAGTCCGGATTCACGACGTTCTCCACCACCGGAATGACGGTGAGCCACGGCAGATCCTGCAGCAGCAGGTAGAGCATGTCGGACGCATACAGATCGCGCGGAGTCCGATCGCCCGTGAACAGGAACACCCGCGGCGGATTCGGCTTGCGCGACAGGTCCAGCAGGATCGACCGGAACGGGGCCAGGCCGGTGCCGCCGGCGACCATGATGACATCCGGCCCGTCCTCGTCGACGGACATCGTGCCGCGCGGTTCGAGAATCTGCCACTGGTCGCCGGGCGAGGTCCCCGTGACGATGTCACCGCTGACCCAGCCACCGGGCACCGTCCGGACGTGGAATTCAAGCTTGCCGTCCAGTGACGGCGGCAGGGCGGGGGAGAGTCTGCGCAGCAGCCGCGGGTTCTGGGGCACGCTCACGTCCACGTATTGCCCCGGCGCGAACGGGACGTAGTCACCGACGAGGCGGACCACGGCGAGGTCGTGCCGCAGGCGGTGATGTTCGACGACAGTGCTGGTCCAGGTGGTCTGCGTGGCTTGCATGGCGTGATGCTCTCCCGACGGTCGAACCGGATAGCGGATGGGCAGGGACGGGCTGCGCGACTAGATCAGGGGGTCGTGCCGGATCAGTTCGGGCGGTGTACCGCCGCGCTGCAACGCGTACACGGTGGTCTTGATCATCGCCGGAGAACCGGAGATCTGGATCTGCCGGTCCGCCCACGACCCGAACCGGGCGACGACGCGGCCGAGCTGCCCCTGGAGTCGTTGATGCAATCCCGGCGGCGCCTCCGGGGCGGGAATCGTGTGCCACCACGGGTCCTCGTCCTCCTCGGACACGGGAACCACGGTCAGCCACGGATTGCTCAGCGACAGGTGCCACAGGGTCTCGATGTCGTACAGATCGCACGGATACTTGCCGCCCACGAACATGTGGACCCGCGGATTGTTCGACCGCATCGCCATTTCCATCACCTGGGCGCGCAGCGGCGCGATGCCGGTCCCCGAACCGATCATCAGGACGTCCTGCCCGCTGTCGCGGTCGACCTCGAGACCGCCCAGCGGGGAGCTGAGCAGCCAGCGGTCGCCCACTTGCGTCTCGTTCACGATGGCGGGGCTGACCCAGCCACCCGACACGCGGCGGACGTGGAACTCGAGCTGGCCGTACGGGTTGGCGGGGATGGCAGCCGACAGGTACCGCCACATCCGGGGTCGCTGCGGGATCTGGACGCTGAGGTACTGGCCCGCACCGTAGGGGATGGGGGAGTCGGTCTCGAGACGGACGATCGCGAGGTCGTCGAGGCGGCGTTCGTGATCGACCACGGTGGCGCCCCACGCGGCGGGCAGGTCGTCGGTGTCCGCGGCGTCGGCCATCGTGTGGAGGAGGAGGTCGAGCAGTTCCGTCCAGGCCGCGGTCAGCGAGGGCGTCCAGATGGCCTGGGTGAAGGAACTCTGCACGGCGACCAGCAGCGCATTGCCCGACGCGAAGTAGTGCCTGCCCTCGACGCCGTACTTGCGGTGGTCACGGCCGAGCTGGCTGAGGAAACCGAGGACCCGGCCCTCGTCGTCGAGGTTGTCGATGACGAACTGCAGTGCCTGGAACAGGCGGTGACCCTGCTGATCCAGCGCAGGCGGGAAGAGCGCGCGGAATTCGGGGTGTTCGGCGAACAGGGTGGCGTAGAACGTGGTGGTGAGCCGGTTGCGTCCGTGTTCGGTGGACACGATCGACGAAAAGCTGGCGCGCAGACGCGAAATCACGAGCGGATCGAGGCAATCTCGTGTCAAGCCGTCCCCTGCCTCCGTGCCTGCTGATTCGAACACCCGCATTCTAGCCGTCCCGCGGGCGGACCCCGGGTTACGGCAACGGCCGGTTCGGCGTGTGCCCCCGGTATTTCGGTGGGTCGCTGTTGAGCTGTGACCACCGGCAAGGCACGATGCATCCAGTTAACAGGCAGTGTTACCGAGGGGGGCCCATGAGAGTTGGCGGTGCGCGGGATCGGGGTCGGTTTCGTCCGGGGATGCCCAGTTCGGCCCGGGTTCGCCGAGCCGCCGCTGTCGTGGCGGCCGTGACGCTGACGGCGATCGGCGGCGGAGGCGTCGTCTCCGCCGAACCCCGGACGACGATCGAGTCGATCTCGGCCGACGAGGCGCCCGACGGTTCGCGGTTGGTCGAGGTCACCACGGTGGGCGAATCGCAGATGAACTTCACCGTCCACTCGACCGCCATGGACAAGGACATCACCGTCCGGGTCATCCGGGCCGCGTCGGAGAAGCGTCCCACCGTCTACATGCTCGGCGGCGTCGAGGGGAACTCCGAGCAGTTCGGCTGGGAGCAGAAGGCGGACGTCGAGAAGTTCTTCTCCGACAAGGACGTCAACGTGGTCATCCCGTTCGGTGGCCAGTCCAGTTACTACGCGGACTGGAAGCAGGACGACCCCGAGCTCGGGCGGAACAAGTGGCAGACGTTCCTGACGAAGGAACTGTCACCCATCGTCGATTCCGCGCTCGAGACGACCGGGAAGAACGCCATCGCCGGGCTGTCCATGTCGGCCACCAGCGTCCTCAACCTCGCGATCTCCAAGCCGGGGCTGTATCAGAGCGTCGGGGCGTACAGCGGGTGCGCGATGACGAGCGACCCGGTGGCGCGGCGGTTCGTCGAGATCACGGTGTCGGACTTCGGCGGCAACCCCGAGAACATGTGGGGTGCGGCCAACGATCCGCTGTGGGCCGCGAACGATCCGTACGTCAACGCGGAGAAGCTCCGGGGGACCACCCTCTACATCTCCAATGGCAGCGGGCTGCCGGGACCGTACGACACCCTCGACGACCGGACCGTCGGCGGCGACCGTCGCAACCTCGCGACGCAGGTCGTGGTGGGTGGTGTCATCGAGGCCGTCACCAACGACTGCACGATACGGCTGGCGGAGAAACTCCGCGCCCTGGACATTCCGGCCACGGTCGATCTCCGGCCGGTCGGCACACACTCGTGGGGGTACTGGCGCGACGACCTGTCCGCATCCTGGCCGACGATGGCGGCCGCGATCGGGGCCTGACATCTCGCCCCGCGAACCGTCGCGGGGCGAGAGAATGGGTGTAGCGGAAAATTTCCAAAGTTGAGCGGAACAGACTCAACCCTTCGCGCGTTAAGAAGATGACAGCGTCGCCACGTGCCACTCGGCCCCGGGCGGCGGACCGCTCTACAACGCCAGAAGAGGTGAACAGTGGACTCGTTCAATCCGACCACCAAGACCCAGGCCGCGATGACCGCTGCGCTCCAGTCGGCGTCGTCGGCCGGTAATCCCGACATCAGGCCCGCGCATCTGCTCGTGGCCCTGCTCGACCAGACCGACGGCATCGCCGCCCCGCTGCTCAAGGCGATCGGCGTCGATCCCACCGTGGTCCATCGTGAAGCGCAGGATCTCGTCGACCGGCTCCCCAAGACGACGGGCGCCACGACCACACCGCAGCTCGGCCGCGAGGCCCTCGCCGCACTCACCGCAGCACAGCACCTCGCCACCGAACTCGACGACGAGTACGTGTCGACGGAACACCTGATGGTCGGACTCGCCTCGGGTGAGTCGGACGTGACCGGACTGCTGAAGCGGCACGGCGCCACCCCCGAGGCGCTGCGTGACGCGTTCACCACCGTCCGCGGCAGTGCGCGCGTCACCAGCCCGGACCCGGAAGGGACGTACCAGGCGCTCGAGAAGTACTCCACCGATCTCACCGCGGCGGCCCGCAACGGCAAGCTCGACCCGGTGATCGGCCGCGACAACGAGATCCGCCGCGTCGTGCAGGTACTCAGCCGCCGGACCAAGAACAACCCGGTGCTGATCGGTGAGCCCGGCGTCGGCAAGACCGCCATCGTCGAGGGGCTCGCTCAGCGCATCGTCGCAGGCGACGTTCCCGAATCGCTGCGCGGCAAGTCGGTGATCTCCCTCGACCTCGGATCGATGGTCGCGGGCGCCAAGTACCGCGGCGAGTTCGAGGAGCGACTCAAGGCCGTCCTCGACGACATCAAGAACTCGGCCGGTCAGGTCATCACGTTCATCGACGAGCTCCACACCATCGTCGGTGCGGGTGCCACCGGTGAGTCCGCGATGGACGCGGGCAACATGATCAAGCCGATGCTCGCCCGCGGCGAGCTGCGGCTCGTCGGCGCGACCACGCTCGACGAGTACCGCAAGTACATCGAGAAGGACGCGGCCCTCGAACGCCGCTTCCAGCAGGTGCTGGTGGGGGAACCCTCCGTCGAGGACACCGTCGGCATCCTGCGCGGGCTCAAGGAGCGGTACGAGGTGCACCACGGCGTGCGCATCACCGACTCCGCGCTCGTCGCCGCCGCCACGCTCAGCGACCGGTACATCACGTCCCGGTTCCTCCCGGACAAGGCGATCGACCTCGTGGACGAGGCCGCGTCCCGGCTGCGGATGGAGATCGACTCGCGACCCGAGGAGATCGACTCCGTCGAACGCATCGTCCGCCGCCTCGAGATCGAGGAGATGGCGCTGCAGAAGGAATCCGACGCGGCGTCGAAGGACCGGCTCGAGAAGCTGCGTCAGGAACTGGCGGACGAACGGGAGAAGCTCAATCAGCTGACCACCCGCTGGCAGAACGAGAAGCAGGCCATCGACTCCGTGCGCGGGGTCAAGGAACAGCTCGAGACGCTGCGCGGCGAGGAGGAACGCGCCGAACGCGACGGCGACCTCGGCCGGGCCGCGGAGCTGCGGTACGGCCGCATCCCGCAGCTCGAGAAGGAACTCGAGCAGGCGGCCCGCGAGTCCGGTGCCGCCGCCGACGGCGACGTCATGCTCAAGGAGGAAGTGGGTCCCGACGACGTCGCAGACGTGGTCGCAGCATGGACCGGCATCCCCGCCGGCCGCATGATGGAGGGCGAGACCGCCAAGCTGCTGCGGATGGAGTCCGAACTCGGCAAGCGGGTCGTCGGCCAGGAAGCGGCCGTCGTCGCCGTCTCGGATGCGGTTCGCCGCGCCCGCGCCGGAGTCGCCGACCCCAACCGGCCCACCGGGTCGTTCCTGTTCCTCGGACCGACCGGCGTCGGTAAGACGGAGCTCGCGAAGTCCCTCGCGGACTTCCTGTTCGACGACGAGCGCGCCATGGTCCGCATCGACATGTCCGAGTACAGCGAGAAGCATTCGGTGGCCCGGCTCGTCGGCGCCCCGCCCGGATACGTCGGGTACGAGGCGGGCGGCCAGCTCACCGAGGCCGTGCGGCGGCGTCCGTACACGGTCGTGCTGTTCGACGAGGTGGAGAAGGCGCACCCCGACGTGTTCGACATCCTGCTCGCCGTCCTCGACGAAGGCAGGCTGACGGACGGTCAGGGACGCACGGTCGACTTCCGCAACACCATCCTGATCCTCACGTCCAATCTCGGTGCGGGTGGATCACGGGAGCAGGTGATGGACGCGGTCCGGCACGCGTTCAAGCCGGAGTTCATCAACCGGCTCGACGACGTCGTGGTCTTCGAGTCGCTCACGGAAGGGCAGCTCGAGTCCATCGTCGACATCCAGCTCACCCAGCTGTCCCGCCGGCTCGCGGCGCGGCGACTGACGCTGGACGTGTCCGAGTCGGCCCGCTTCTGGCTGGCCGTCCGCGGCTACGACCCCATGTACGGGGCCAGGCCGCTGCGCCGGCTGATCCAGCAGGCCATCGGCGACCAGCTCGCGAAGCTGCTCCTCGCCGGTGACGTCAAGGACGGTGACACCGTCCCCGTGAAGGTGTCCGAGACCGGGGACGCGCTCGTCCTCGGCTGACCCCTCGGGTGAGTGGCACGGTGTGCTCCCGCACGCCGTGCCACTCACCTGTGTTTTCACAGCGACGTCTTAAGTTTCGTCGTTACCCTGGACCGTCCGTAGCCGCAGGACACCGGCCGGACGAACCCGAGGGAGGGGCCGATCATGACGAACCCCGACGACCCGCGCACCCCGCAGGAACGCGCGTACGACGGAACGGAGTCGTGGACCACCGACGATTCCGCGTCGAGGGCTGGTGACGAGGACCCCACCCAGGCGTGGTCGCGGCGGGACCAGTCGACCGAGCATCTCGGATCGCCCGAGCAGCGCACCGAGCACATGGGCCCCGCAGGCACACCGACCGAGCAGTTCTACACGTCCGATCCGACCGCGGCGTACGGGCGGAACCAGCCCAATCCGACGCAGGCCTACCCGACCTACGATCCGCGGTACGACCCGCAGGCTCCGCCGCCGAACGCCACACAGGCGTATCCGACGTACGACGCCCAGCAGTACCAGGGCGGGTATCCGACGGGGCAGTACCCGAACGCCCAGTACCCGCCGGGTCAGTACCCGGGCTCGCAGTACCAGGCGCCGGTCGCCGAGAGTCCCGAGGAGAAGAAACCCCGCCGGATCGGCACGTGGATCGCCGCGACCGCGGCCGCGCTGCTGCTGATCGCCGTCATCGGCTTCGGAGTCGCCCTCTTCACATCCGCGCCGAACAATTCCTCGAGCACCACGGCGGCGGGCCCCACCACGTCCCGTCCGCCCGCCACCGCGCCGCCGAAGACGACGACCCCGCCGCCGTCCACCACGTCGGAGTCGCCGCTCGATCAACTCCCCGGCGGAATCGGCGAGGCCATCGGCGCTGCCGGCGCCGCGTTCGGAACGATCAGCGCCAACGACGGCTCCACTCTGACCCTCGACGCCCTCGGCGGTTCCCAGTTGACGGTCCAGACCAACGCGCAGACCAATGTGATCGCACTCGACGGCACCACGGTCGCCGATCTGAAGCCCGGGTTCACCGTGATGGTGCAGGGAACGAAGGTCGAGAACGGCACGATGATGGCCGAGACGATCATCAGCACCGAGCTGCCGAAGCTCGGCGGTAACTGAGACGATGGGTCCGGGCAAAACCGACACGGGGTGTCCGGGTACCGCTTCGCCTCGTAACGGCGTCGACTCGCTAGGCTGATCACCGATGACGGGAATGTGGTTCGTACTGGCGTTGATCGCACTCGCAGGCGCGTGCGCGCTGCTCTATTTCGATCGCTCGCGTCGTGATCAGACAGGTCGTGTGCGGCAGATCTGGGCCAAGGCCCAGGGCTACACGTACGACAACGTCGAAGAGAAGCTGCCCGGCCAGTTCCATCGGGCCGCGCTGGCCAAGCAGGAGTACCTCAGCGCCATCGATGTGGTGAAGGGCGAACGCCGGGGCGAGTCGTTCATTCTGTTCGACCTCGAGGAGACCGCGACCATCGTCGCCGTGCGCCGACGGGTGGGCTCGGACGTCGACATCGACCTGCGCCTCAAGTCGACCCCGCCGCCGAAGGATTCGGATCTCGAACTCCTCGGTGCCATCGGACCGCGAGTCGTGTTCGCCACCGACCTCGAAATCGCCCGCAGGGTCTGCGATCAGCGCATGGTGGCGTTCACCGAGTCGGTGCCGCCGCACGTGAACATGCTGTGGAGCGAAGGCGAGTGGACCCTCGGTTCGCTGCCCATCGGCAGCAGCGGCCGTGAATGGGATTCGGCCATCGAGGCCGTCGCCCGGCTGTCCGGCATCCTGCACGTCCTGCCCCCGGTCACCGAACCGCGCGGACTCGACCGCGGCCACCACGACCCGAGCCGCCCGCGACTACGCGAAGGCGCTCCCGCCGAGGCGCGTCCCGAGCGTCCGACGTCTCCCCGACCGCCGGCTCCCGGCGCTCCCCGGCAGCAGACCTCCGGCGCTCCCCGGCAGCAGACCTCCGGCGCTCCCCGGCCGCCGGCCCCCGGCGCTCCCCGGCCGCCGGCCCCCGGCGCTCCGCGCCCGTGAGTGCGTGACGAGTCCTGGGACTCGCTAACCGCGCACAGGCGCGCAGCGCCTTGCTACCGTCACCGGTATGTCGACGCCCTCCAGTTCCGCCCGACCCGTTGCTCTCGTCACCGGCCCGACGTCGGGGCTCGGTGCCGGTTTCGCGAGGAAATTCGCGTCTCTCGGTTACGACCTCGTGCTCGTCGCGCGTGACGAAACCCGCTTGCAGGCCCTCGCCGACGAGATGAAGGCGTTGTTCGACACCGAGTCCGAGATCCTGCAGGCCGATCTGGCCACGGCATCCGGGCGCGAGGAAGTGGCGCAGCGCCTCGGGAAGGGTGTCGAGGTGCTGGTCAACAACGCCGGATTCGGCACTTCGGGCGAATTCTGGACGGCGACGCCGGAGCTGTTGCAGTCCCAGCTGGACGTGAACGTCACCGCCGTCATGCAGCTGACCCGCGCGGCGTTGCCCACCATGATCGCGTCGGCGAACGGCACCGTCATCAACGTGGCGAGCGTCGCCGGTCTGCTGTCCGGGCGCGGATCGACCTATTCGGCGAGCAAGGCGTATGTCATCTCGTTCTCCGAGGGACTGGCGAACGGGCTGGGCGGCACGGGTGTGCGGATCCAGGCGCTGTGCCCGGGCTTCATCCGCACCGAGTTCCACGAGCGCGCGGGCATCGAGATGAGTTCGATTCCGAAGCCGATGTGGTTGAGCGTCGACCAGGTGGTCGCGGCGTCGCTGTCCGATCTCGAGGACGGCAAGGTCGTGAGCATTCCCGGACTTCAGTACAAGGTACTGACCACGGCCGGTCGCCTCGTCCCGAAGAGTCTGGTCCGGCGGCTGACCAACGTGTTCGGCCGGGGGCGTGCCCGCACGTAGAGGTGGGTAGGGTTTCGGGCATGAGCGATCGCGAGGATCTGGCCGCGTTGGTGCGTGAGCTGGCAGTTGTGCACGGCAAGGTGACGTTGTCTTCGGGCAAGGAAGCCGACTACTACGTGGACCTTCGCCGCGCCACGCTGCATCACGAGGCGGGCCCGCTCATCGGGAAGTTGCTGCGTGAGCTGGTGGCGGACTGGGATTTCGACGCCGTCGGCGGACTGACGATGGGCGCCGACCCCGTGGCGATGGCCGTGATGCATGCCCCGGGCAGGCCGATCGATTCGTTCGTGGTGCGCAAGGCCGCGAAGGCGCACGGCATGCAGCGGCAGATCGAGGGACCGGACGTCGTCGGCAAGCGTGTCCTCGTCGTCGAGGACACCACCACCACGGGCAACTCTCCGCTCACCGCGGTGAAGGCGTTGCGCGACGTCGGGGCGATCGTCGTCGGTGTCGCGACCGTCGTCGACCGCGCGACCGGTGCCGACGAGGTGATCGCGGCCGAGGGTCTCGAGTACCGTTCGCTCCTCGGCCTCCCCGACCTGAACCTCTGACCGCACATGTGAGTGGCGAAGTGTGCGGAGGCACACTTCGCCACTCACATGGGGGTGGTCAGTCGGCGTCGGCGGCCGTGACGGCCAATGCCTCCTCGACGCTGTGCGGTTCGGGATCGTGCTCGTCGACGTGGGCGAGGACCTTCCGTCCGGTCGCGAGCACGATGATTGCGGCGGCGGTGCACACGGCACCGACCCAGAACGGCATGTGGATGTTGCTCTCACCGAGCTTGCCCGCGACCCACGGTGCGGCGGCGCCGCCGACGAAGCGGACGAAGCTGTACGCCGCGGACGCCGTCGACCGCTCGACGGGCGCGGAGATCATCACGGTCTCGGTGATGAGCGTGTTGTTGACACCGAGGAAGAGTCCGGCGAGCACGACACCGACGACGAGCACGGTCTTGTTGTCGGTGAACGCGGCCATCATGGCGAGGTCGAGGGCGAACAGCGCGAGGGCCACCATCATCATCGGCAGCGTGCCGAAGCGTCGCTGCAGCCGTGGGGCGAGGAACACCGACGCGACGGCCAGCGCGAGACCCCATCCGAAGAAGATGAATCCGATCGAGTACGTGCCCATGTCGAGCGGGAACGGCGTGTACGCGAGCAGGGTGAAGAAGCCGTAGTTGTAGAGCAGCGCGGTGATCGCGACGGTGAGCAGACCGCGGTGGCGCAGCGCGAGGAACGGCGCGGCGATCGATGTGCGGTGCTCCGGCTTGGGTGCGGCCGGCAGCATCACGACGATGAGGATGAACGCGACGGCCATCAGGGCTGCGACGCCGAAGAACGGCGCGCGCCAGCTGATGTTGCCGAGGACACCACCGACCAGCGGGCCGACGGCGATGCCGATGCCCAGCGCGGCCTCGTAGAGGATGACGGCCCGCGCGACGCCGCCGCTGGCCGCGCCGACGATGGCGGCGAGCGCGGTGGCGATGAACAGGGCATTGCCCAGTCCCCAGCCGGCGCGGAAGCCGACGATCTGCCCGATGGTGCCGGAGCTGCCCGCCAGCGCCGCGAACACGACGATGACGGCGAGACCGGTGAGAAGGGTCTTCTTGGCGCCGATCCGGCTCGACACCACGCCGGTGATGAGCATCGCGACACCGGTGACCAGCATGTAACTGGTGAACAGCAGAGACACCTGGGACGGCGTCGCGTCCAGTTGTTCGCCGATCGGCTTGAGGATGGGGTCGACGAGCCCGATGCCCATGAACGCGATGACGCTGGCGAAGGCGACGGCCCACACCGATTTCGGCTGGTGGAGGAGGCTCGGTGGCGCCTCGCTGGGTGTGCTGTTCGTGACGGTTGCGGTCGTGGTGCTCACGGCCACCTCCTTCGATGTACGTCGGGGTGTGGATGGGTTGTCAGGATGAGCGGGCCGACGACTTGACGATCGAACGCAGTTCCGACAGGCCCTGCGTCAGTCGTTCGAGTTGCTCGGGCTCGAGGTCCGCGAAGTGCGGGGCGAGTGCGCCCGCGATCTCGTTGCGGGACACGGTCAGCCATTCGCGGCCCAGGTCCGTGATGGACACCCGGACGGCCCGGGCGTCTTCCGGATCGGATCGGCGGGCAACGTATCCGCGATCGGCCAGCTTCTGGAGCAGGGCGGTCGCGGACGGTTGGGAGCAGCGGTCGATGCGGGCGAACTCGCTGATGCGTAGCTCGCCGTGGTCGTCGAGCAGGGCGAGGGCACGTGTCCACGGCCGGGGGTGGTCCTCGGATCCGAAGGAGCTCGCGAGCCTGGTGAATCGGTGAGAATTCGTGACCAAGTCGACGAGCAGGCTCTGCAGCCGCGTGTCGCCGTCCATGCCAAACATATTACATAGGCTAACTAACTATGTAAACCCGACGAAGTGCTTCACGGCCCGCATCCGCCCCGACGGGCGCGGGCCGCGAAGATCAGGACGAGTGCTTCGCGCTCTGCTCGACCTGGCGGCGCAGGGTGGCGTCGGTGTGGCGGATCGCCTGCGCGACGAACGGCTCGATGAGCTTGCCGAGCGCCTTACCTGCGAGGCCGCCGGGCAGGTCGTAGCGGAAGTCGACCGTCATGCGAGTCTCGGTTTCGCCGGCCGGCTCGAACTGCCACCGCGAATGGGTGTACAGGCCGTCGATCGATTCCAGCTCGATCACCGAATTGCGTTCCCACCCGGTGACCTTCACCACGGAGTCGAGGGTCTTGGGGCCGACCTTCATCGCGGCGTCGTAGACCGCGCCGAGACCCTGGTCGTGGTCGCCGATCGGATCGAACTTCGTGATCCCGAACATCCAGGACGGGACGTGGCGGTAGTCGTCCACGTAGCCGAACGCGGCCGCGACCGGTGCGCAGGCGAGGGCAGTGTGATGGATCTCGATCATCGTGACTTTCCTGAGGGGTGGAGGGCGGGGGGCTGCGCTGTCCGGTACGGGCGGATGGCGTAGTTCTCGAGGTCGAACCGGGCGAGGCGACGGCGCAGGGAACCGGTGGACCAGGGCCACGCGGCGAAGTTCCTGCCGTCGGCGTCGAGGTAGTAGCTACTGCATCCGCCGTTGTTGAAGACGGTCGGCTCCAGGCCCTTCTGTACCGCGTCGTTGAACCGGCGGAACGGCCGATCGCGTACCTCGAGTACTTCGATGCCCTGCCGCTCCGCCTTGGTGAGTCCGTCGATCACGTAGTCGAGCTGGGTCTCGGCCAGTCCGAGAAACGAGTTGTACACCAGAATGTTCGGGCCGAGCATGATGTACGCGTTCGGTGCGCCGGGCGTCGTGGTGGCCAGGTAGGCCTCGGGGCTCTTCGACCACTTCTCCGACAGCAGTGTTCCGTTGCGTCCGCGGATCCGGTTCGCGATCGGTGGATGACTCACGTCGAAGCCGGTGCCGAAGATGATGACGTCGACCTCGCGGCGGGTGCCGTCGGCTCCGACGACCACGCGTCCGTCGACCTCGGCGAGGGCGTGCGGAATCAACTCGACGTTGCTCTTCGTCAGCGCCGGGAGATACGTGTTGGACAGCAGGAGGCGTTTGCATCCGAGCGTGAAGTTCGGTGTCAGGGCCGCGCGAAGTGCCGGGTCCGGTACCTGCCTGGCCAGCCAACGGGTGCCGATGGGGTTGAGGAGCCGGGCGGTCCGTTCGCGGCGCATCACCGAAGTGAGCGTCCGCAGGATGACGTCGAGGAGCCGCCGGAACGCGCGTTGCACCGCGGGCACCCGCGCGAACACCCACTGGGCGATCCGGGGGAACGGAAAGTCCAGGCGCGGCACCACCCAGGCCGGGGTGCGCTGGAAGACGTACAACTCCTCGACGTCCGGCTGGATCTCGGGGATGAACTGCACCGCGGACGCGCCGGTGCCCACGACGGCGACCCTCTTCCCGGTGAGGTCGACGTCGTGGTTCCAGCGGGCCGAGTGGAAGGTGTCGCCGTCGAAGCCGTCGATTCCGGGTACGGCAGGAGTGCTCGGTTCGGTGATGGGGCCCGCCGCGAAGATCACGTGCTGGGCGACGATCGTGCCGCGGCTGGTGTCGAGGATCCAGCGTCGGCGCTCGTCGGACCAGGCGGCTTCGCGGAGTTCGGTCTGCATCGAGATCCTGGACTGCAGACCGAACGTGTCGACGGTGTCCTCGATGTAGGACAGCAGTTCCGGTTGCAGGGCGAAGTTGCTGCGCCACCGCGGATTGGGGTGGAAGGAGAAGGAGTACACGGGGGCGGGGATGTCGACACCGCACCCGGGGTACGTGTTCTCGCGCCACACGCCCCCTACACGATCGGACTTCTCCAGCACGACGAAGTCCGTGATGCCCGCGCGTTCGAGCTTGACCGCTGCGGCGATCCCGGACAGTCCGGCGCCGACCACGACGACGCGCAGGTGCCGCTCGTCTCCGCTGCCGTCGGGTGCGGCGGCGTGCTGAGTGGTTGTCGCTGTCATGGCTTCTTCCCTGCGCGGATGGGGAACCGTCGTCGCCGGTCCAGTTAACTGAGACTCAGTGTCACAGTAAAACGAAGAATGCACATTGGCAAGCGAAGGCGCGGCCGGTGTCGGCTGGGAACTCGGGGTCATGGGGCTGTACCTGCACGCAAGCATCGCGTTCGGGACGCCGGAGGGTGCCGCGACCGCGGCCGGCGTTCGCACGACCGCGTTCTACACGGGAGCCGACACCGGGGCGGGCTGAACCGGGTCCTGGAAGAATGGCGTCCGTGACCGAGCGCAAACCTCCCGGGGTGAGCTTCGAGAGCTGGATCGACAAGCAGATCCGGCTGGCTCAGGAGCGCGGCGACTTCGACGATCTCCCCGGCTCGGGTAAACCGATTCCGGCAGGCGATGTCGACGACGAACTGTGGTGGGTGAAGAACTATCTCCGGCGCGAGAATCTGCCCACCGATTCGCTGCTCCCGACGCCGCTGCAGCTGCGGAAGGAGATCGAGCGGTTGCCCGACACGATCCGTGGGCTGCCGTCGGAGCAGTCGGTGCGGGACGTGGTGGCCCAGCTCAACCTGCAGATCGTCGCCTGGTTGCGGGCACCCTCCGGCCCACGGATCCCGGTCAGTCCGGTCGACGCGAACGAGGTCGTCGCGACCTGGCGGCAGCAGAACCGGCCGGCGCGGAAGCCGCCGGTGACGGCGACCCCGGAACCCGACGATCCGCCCCGGGCCGGCAGACGATGGTGGCGACGGAAACGGTGACGGATCATCCCTTCCGGAAATCACCCGATTCCATCACCCGGGACACGAGCAGTCCGGCGAGCAGCCCCCAGAACGCAGCCCCGACGTTGAGGAACTGCACGTTCGACACGGTCACGAGGAAGGTCACGAGCGCGCCGAGTGTGTGCCGGGAGCTGAACGCGGCGACGAACGAACCCTGCAGCGCGCGGAGCATCGCGAGTCCGCCGAGCGTCGCGACGAACGCGACCGGGGTGGCCAGCATCAGCTGAACGAACAGCGGCGCGAACAGGCCGACGACCATGGCGAGCAGCCCGCAGACGACGGCCGCCGTGTACTGCCTGGTGCGCTGCCCCGACGCCACCAGCAGGGCGTTGGTCGGGCCCGTCAGGCACGTCGAGACGGCTCCGACGACGGAGGTGGCGAGGGACCAGGCCCCGCACAGCACGGTGCCGACGTTCATCGGCGGCTTGTGGCCGGCGGACGTCAGCACGGCCGCGCCCTGACCGTTCTGCACGACGATGACCGTGATGGCCAACGGCACGACCAGTTCGGTGATCGCCTGCCAGGTGAACTGCGGCGCCTGGAACATCGGTGCCGCGATCCACGGTGTACTCGAACCGGTCGGGTGGAAGCGGCCGGTGACCGCGACCGCGGCCGCCCCGACGAGCAGTGCGCCGAGGATCGGCGGCATCCACCGGCCGAACGCGGCGCGGGATGCGAGGACGACGAAGACGACGACCATCGGAACGGCGACGGCCGCATCGGTTCCCACGGCGTGGACGAGGTCGGTGCCGAACTTCAGGAAGACGCCGGCCACCATGGCCATGACGATCGGCATCGGGAGCATCGCCATGACCTGACGTACCCGCCCGGTCAGGCCGAGGGCGAGGATCAGGAGCCCGGTCACCAGAAACGCGCCGAGCACTTCCGGCCACGACAGGTGGGTGAGCGAGCCGCCGACGATGATCGTGCCGGGGATCGTCCAGAAGAACGCGAGCGGCTGGCGGTACAGCCAGCTGGCGAGGGCGGTCAGGATTCCGTTGAGGAAGAAGACACCGAAGATCCACGACGCCATCTGCTGGGGCGACAGTCCGCCCGCGGAGCCGGCGGCCAGGATCACGGCGACGGGACCCGTCGCGGAGAAGATCAGCCCGATCAGACCGTTGGCGGCGTAGGTCCCGCCGAGGTCGCCGATCAGGCGGCGCGGGCCCACGGGCGGCCACGGTGGTCTCTCGAAGCGAGGGGGGCGGGTCTGCACGTCTTCGCTGCGGGTCGGTTCCTCGGTGGTCGTCATGAGGCCTTCCTGCTCGGGGGGGTCATAATGTACGCAGAGCGGACATGGCTCCCGCAATGCGTACATTCCGGGTGTGGTCTGGATCATAACCACTCGCGTCCCGGGGCTGCACGGCGGGCCGTCGAACCCTGGGTGGGGTGCTTTCCATCCCTGGGGTGAACGACACTCGGGCGCCATCGCGACAGACTCGAAGGCGTCGACCCGACACCACCCCGCACCGACGAACCATGCGAAGAAGGGCCACATGGCTGAACTCACCCGAATTCCCCGAGAGCGAGGCACCGTCTACGCGCGGCGCCCCACGGTGGCAGCGGAACGCGAACCGCGATCCGCCGTCGAACGGACGTCGACGTTCCTGGCCTACGGCCTGCTCGCGTTGTTCGGCGGGCTCGGCATCTTCGGAACGATCTGCTCGGTCGATGCCATCCCGGACGGCGCGCGGATCGCCGTCGTCCAGACGGTGCCGACGCAGTCGCAGCCTCTCGATCTGCCGCATCCGGCGCCGGACACTCCCGAGCCCACTCCCGGCGGCGTCTGATTCGTCAGGATGCGACGTCGTCGCGCAGTGCCGCGAGTTCGAGTAGCCGGGGCAACATGTCCGGCGACGCGATCGAGGGCAGGAGCAACGCCCACATGTCGGCCAGGCGCTCGTACAGGTCGGAACGTCCGGTCAGCGCCTCGGACACCAACTGCATGCCGGTGAACGAACTGACCAGGAACCGGGCGAGTGCCGCGGGGTCGACGGTCGCGCGCAGTTCTCCTGCCTCCCGCGCCTTGCCCGCGAGTGCGACGAGGGTGTCGGTCCAGTCGATGTAGGGGTCGGTGGCCGGGCCGCGGGACGTACCGAGTTCCAGGGTGAGTCGCACACCCGCTCGCACGATGGGCTCGGTCAGCAACTGGCGCGCCATCTCCTTGGCGCACAACAGGATCGCCTCCATCGGTGACTGCGCCGTCGCGAGCACTCGCTGCGCCGCCAGCATCGCCATGGCGTGCTGTTCCTTGATCACCGCCCAGGCGAGCGCTTCCTTGGACTCGAAATGAAAGTACAAGGCGCCCTTCGTTACATCGGCATAGGAGAGGATTCCGCTCAGGCTCGCGCCGCCGTACCCGAGCTTCTCGAAGCTCAGTGCCGCACCCTCGAGTACCTGATGGCGGGTGGCTGCCGCGCGCGCCTGTTTTGCCATCACCTGTGCCTCACAATCGCGGATTATCCGTCGCGTCCACTCTCGAGTCAACCACTTTTCGGGCCGGTAACCTCGGCACGTCCGCAAGTGTGGGAGGAAGACGTGAAGTCGAAGAACAGCTGGGGTGTCGAGCATGCGGTGTTCGCCGGTGCGACGCTGGCCACCGTCGTCGGGGCCGTCACCGGGCGTGAACGGTTGCAGCAGGCCGCGAAACCGCTGATCGCACCCGCGCTCGCCGCCCGTGTCCTGCGGCGGCGTGCAGACACGGACCCGGCCGACATCGCACTCCTCCTCGCTGGTCTCGCGGCCGCGACCGTGGGTGACGTCTTCATGATCGATCCCGACGACGACGCCCGTCTCGTGCGCGGCGCGTCCTCGTTCGCCGTCATGCAAGTGGGCTATTCCGCGCTGTTGCTGCGCCGGGGCGCCCGGCCCACCGCGCCCGCATTGCTTCCCCGGCTCGCCGGTTGGGCAGGCGCGGCGGCACTGCTGCGCGGGCGGGCGAAGGAGGTCGCCGCGCCGTTGACTGCGTACGGGTCGCTGCTCGGCACCACGTCGACCCTGTCGGCCGATCCGTCTCTCGCACCCGGCGCGGACGTCGTCGCGAATGTGGCGGTGCCGGGAACCGACCGTCGCAGCTGGCTCGGTGCGGGCGGGATGCTGTTCACCGCCTCCGACGGTCTGATCGTGTTGCGGCGCTTGTTCATCCGGGGCGAGCGGGGGAGGGCTGTGGCGGAAGGCGTGGTCCTCGCCAGCTACGCGGCGGCCCAGTTGCTGCTCGTCGAGGGGATGCTCGCGCTCGGGCGTCGCCGGATCACGGGCAGAGCATGATGTGGTCCCGGTCCTTCGGGTCCACGAGGATGGTGATCGTCTCGCCGGGCAGGAAGCGTGTCGCGTTCTCCCGCCGCACCTCGTAGACGACGCGTCCGGCGTAACTCTCCGATCCGGGCACGGTCAGCCGGAGGTCCAGTTCGGTGAGCTCCCCGTTGTCGGGAGTGCGGCGCAGCGGAGTGACGTGCTCGATGCGGGCCCAGCCTTCGAGTCCGTGCCGTTCGAGTTGGCGGTCGGCGCGGCTGGGCCGTTCGGCCGCCATCATCCCGAATCCCAGCGCCGAACCGAAGGCGGCGACCAATCCCATGATCTGGTACGGGATGGTGGCCGGCGGGGTGTGCTCGATCAACCATCCCAGCCAGACGGCGAGGACGATGACGTAGCCGACCGTGACGAAGCAGACCGTCCGCACGATGCGCTGATGATTCATCGATTGCCTCCACCTCCAGATTAGCCCGTCCGGCCTCGCCGAAGCGGCCCCGCCGCCGCACTGCCGTTAGAGTGCAGTGTCGGCAGCAGGTAAGCATGTGTGGAGGTGGCCGTATGGCGTGGCGTCGGGTGTCGTTGGTGTGTCTGAGCATTGGCTCGGCCATGATGCTCGCAGGGTGTGGTGGGTCTTCGGACGCGGTGGCTCCGCCGACGTCCACGACGACTGTCGCGGCTCCTGTGACCACCACCACGACCACGGTTCCGCCGACGACCACCACCACGACGATTGCGCCGCCGCCCACGACGACGGAAGCGCCGACCACGACGCTCGTGGACGTCCCCTACGAGCACAACGAGTCGTACTTCTTCACGTCCCCGGACGGCGGGTTCCAATGCGGCATCATCAAGCTGCCGAACCGTACCGAGGCCGGATGCCAGGGGTCTACGAGCCCGGTGCCGCCGCGGCCGGCCGACTGCATGGTCGACTGGGGACACGGCATTCGCGTCGAGAACGACAGCGAGGCGTCGTTCATGTGCGCCGGTGGCCTCGTCTACACGTCGGGCGGCGACGAACCGGACGCGGCCCTGCCCGCCGGAGCGAAGCTGTCCAAGCTCGGTTACACGTGCAGCACCACGGCCACGGCCGTCACGTGCACCAACGACGAGACGTCGCACGGCTTCACCGTCGCTCCCGATTCGAACAAGACGTTCTGACATCGTGAGCGGAGTCGAGACCGGCCAGGTCGAAGTCGCCGAGGCGGGTCCCACCGAATGGGGGGACAACCCGAACGGCGTCGGTCCGTGGACCGAGGAACACGACACCCCGGTCCCTGCCGACCCGCGGTACGACCCCGAACTGCTGGCCGGCGGCGATCGCCGCAACGTGGTCGACGCCTACCGGTACTGGACGCGGGAAGCGATCGTCGCGGACATCGACAGCCGTCGCCACCCGCTGCACGTGGCCATCGAGAACTTCGGGCACGACGCCAACATCGGGACGGTGGTGCGCACCGCCAACGCGTTCGCCGCCGCCGCGGTCCACATCGTGGGACGTCGACGCTGGAACCGCCGCGGGGCCATGGTCACCGATCGGTACCAGCACGTCCTGCACCATTCGGACGTCGACGGCCTCGTCGAGTTCGCACGTGAGCGGGGTCTCACCATCGTGGCCGTCGACAACACGCCCGGATCCGTCCCGCTCGAGACGGCGAGTCTGCCCCGCGACTGCGTGCTCCTGTTCGGCCAGGAGGGGCCGGGAGTCACGGACCAGGCGAAAGAGGTTGCGGCGATGACGGTGTCGATCGCCCAGTTCGGTTCCACCCGCAGCATCAACGCGGGCGTCGCCGCGGGAATCGCCATGCACGCGTGGGTGCGTCAGCACGCCGACCTCGACCGCGCCTGGTAGCGGAACCCCCGGCGAATAGGCAAGATCAACTCTTATGCAGGACTCGTGGTCGGCGCGCGCGGACGCCGCTGAAGAAGCGGTGGTGAGCAGGCACCTTCGCCGGCTGTGGGCGCTACCGGGCACCGCCCTGGGCGTCGTCGCCTGGCCGCCGGTCCGGCGCGAGCGACTGTTCCTCAGCTGGCACTACTGGTGGCAGGCACACCTGCTCGACTGCGCCGTGGACGCGCTCGAACGCGACCCCACGCCGCGCCGTCGCCGTCGCATCGTGAAACTGGCGCGCAGCCACCGTCTGCGGAACCTGTCGGGCTGGACCAACAACTATTACGACGACATGGCCTGGCTGGGGATCGCCCTCGAGCGCGCCCAGCGAATGCACTTCATAGACAACAGAAGTGCGGTGCAGGTGCTCGAATCCCAGTTGTTCGACGCCTGGGCGCCCGAAGCCGGAGGCGGCATCCCCTGGCGGAAGGGCTCGAACTTCTACAACGCGCCCGCCAACGGACCCGCCGGGATCATGCTGGCCCGCACCGGAAAGCTGTGGCGCGCCCAGGCCACGGCCGACTGGATCGACGACACGCTGCGGGACGTGCACACCAACCTGATCGTCGACGGCATCCACCCGGGCGGTGAAATCGAAAGGAACGTCTACTCGTACTGTCAGGGCGTCGTGCTCGGCCTCGAAACCGAACTCGCCGTGCGCCTCGGTTCGCCGCGGCACCGCAACCGGACCCATCGGCTGGTTGACGCCATCGACGAGCATCTCGCACCCCACGGCGTCATCGACGGCGGCGGTGGGGGAGACGGCGGCCTGTTCAACGGGATCCTCGCGCGGTATCTGGCGTTGACCGCGGTGATGCTGCCCTGGGAGTCGCCCGCCGACATCCGGGCCCGGGAGATCGCCGCCCAGCTCGTGCTGACCTCCGCGGAATCGGCCTGGGAGAACCGCCTGCAGATCGAGGGGCAGCCGCTGTTCGGCCACGACTGGACCAAGCAGGCGCAGCTGCCGGGGATGGGCGGGGGAATCGCCACGTTCACCGGGGGCACCGTGCGGTCGTCCGGGATCCCGGAACGCGACATGTCCGTCCAACTCGGCGGCTGGATGCTGATGGAGGCCGCGCACATGGTCTCCGCCGCGGGGTATCCGCGGCGATAGGGTGCGGTTCGAATCACGCGAAACTTAACCGTATCGCCCTCGATTCGGCGCTGTTAGACAGTACGTTATGTCAGATCAACAGCGGCAGCTGAGTCTCAATGCGTTCATCTACCCGGCCGGGCACCACGAGTCGGCGTGGCGCCACCCGCTCACGACGCCCGAGCGGCTGTACGACGTCTCCTACTTCCAGGACATCGCGCGGACCGCAGAGGCGGCGAAGCTGGACGCGATCTTCTTCGCCGACGGTCCGGCCCTGCGCAGCGACGTCGAGCACGGCGCCGCCGGAGCACTCGAACCCATCACGCTGCTGACCGCCATCGCGACCGCCACCGACCGGATCGGCCTGATCGCGACCGCGTCCACGACGTACTTCGAGCCCTACAATCTGGCGCGGCTGTTCGCGTCCCTCGACCACATCTCCCGTGGCCGGGCCGGCTGGAACATCGTGACCACCGGAACCGACCTGGCGGCCGCCAACTTCGGGCTGGCCGGCCACCCCGATCACGCCGACCGCTACGCGCGGGCGCGGGAGTTCGTCGACGCGACCGTCAAGCTGTGGGACAGCTGGGAAGACGACGCCATCCTGATCGACAGAACCGCAGGCATCTACGCGGACCCGTCGAAGATCCACGAGATCAACTACGTGGGGCGCCACCTCCGGGTGCGGGGACCGTTCAACGCGCCACGCTCCCCGCAGGGACACCCGGTGCTGGTGCAGGCGGGTGCGTCCAACGAGGGTCGCGCGTTCGCGGGCCAGTACGCCGAGGCCATCTTCACCGCGCACCAGCGGCTGTCCGACGGGCAGGCGTTCTACGCGGACGTCAAGCAGCGCGCGACGCAGTACGGTCGCAACCCCGATCACGTGAAGATCCTGCCCGGCATCAGCCCGTTCCTCGGCGACACCGAGGCCGAGGCCCGCGACCTGGAGCGGGAGTTCAACGAACTCACGTCGCCCGAGTACGGGCTCGCTCAGCTCGAGAGCCTCACGGGTTCGAGCGTGCGCCACCTCGATCTCGACGCCCCCGTGCCTGCTGGTCTGTTCGGGGACGCCGGCGACGTCACGGACAACCAGCAGAGTCGCCTGCAGGTGATCGCCGGGATCGTCGAGCGGGAGAACCCGACCCTGCGCGGATTGCTGCACCGTCTCGCCGGTGCGCGCGGGCACCGGGTCGTCGTCGGGACGCCGGTGCAGGTGGCCGACACCATCGAGGAATGGTTCACGCAGGGCGCGGCGGACGGTTTCAACGTCATGCCGCCGTACTACCCGGGCGGTCTCGAGGTGTTCGCGGAGAAGGTGGTCCCGATCCTGCAGGAGCGCGGGCTGTTCCGCACCGAGTACTCGGGCGCCACACTGCGCGACCACTTCGGTCTGCCCCGCCCCGAGAGCCAGTACGCGGACACGTCCGGCGCCGTCGCGCTGTAGGACGCGCACGCCGGCGTCCCGCTCGCGTCCGATGTCGCATCCGTTCAGTTCGAGTGGACGGATGTGACATCGGGAGCCCGGGGCCTCGGGCTTAATGAAAACAGTTATCATTTCGGGATGACTGTCGCCCGGCCGCTCCCCGTCACCGTCCTGTCCGGCTTCCTCGGCGCGGGCAAGACCACCCTGCTCAACCACCTCCTCGCGAACCGGGACGGCAGGCGCGTCGCCGTCATCGTCAACGACATGAGCGATGTGAATATTGACGCAGCCCTCGTCGCCGGGCAGGGGCACCTGGACCGGACGCAGGAGAAACTCGTCGAGCTCACCAACGGCTGCATCTGCTGCACCCTGCGGGAAGACCTCGTCGAGGCCGTCGCGCGGCTGGCGCAGGAGGGTCGGTTCGACCACCTCGTCATCGAATCCACCGGCATCTCCGAGCCGATGCCCGTCGCCGCCACGTTCGACTGGGAGTTCGAGGACGGGTTCAGTCTCGGTTCGGTGGCCGCCCTCGACACGATGGTGACGGTCGTGGACGCATCGACGTTCCTCGGTGAGCTGGCCAACGGCGAGCGGCTCGACGACCGGAACCTCGAAGCCGGGGAGGGCGACGAGCGCAGCATCTCCGACCTGCTCGTCGACCAGGTGGAGTTCGCCGACGTCATCCTGCTGAACAAGACGGATCTGGTGAGCGAGGGCGCCGCCGGTGCCGTCGAGGCGACCGTGCGCAGGCTCAACCCCACCGCGACACTGCTGCGCACCACGCGCGGCGTCGTGGATCCCGGCGAGGTTCTCGGGACCGGCCTGTACAACCCGGACGTCGCGGCCGAGCTACCCGGCTGGGCCGAGGAACTGGCCGGGGGCCACATCCCGGAGACCGAGGAATACGGCATCCGCAGCGTCACCTACCGGGCGTCGCGGCCGTTCCACCCGGCCAGGCTCGAGCAGGCGCTGGGACGGTTCACCGGCCTGCTCCGGAGCAAGGGCTTCTGCTGGATCGCGAGCCGCCCCGACCTCGCCGCCGTCTGGTCGCAGGCCGGTCCGAACCTGGTGATCGAGCCGGCCCAGCTGTGGGCGTCCGCGGACGAGACACCGGGGCAGGAGATCGTGTTCATCGGTGTCCGCCTCGACCCCGACGGTCCGCGGCGCATCCTGGATCCGGCGCTTCTCACCGACGACGAGCTGGCGTCAGGGCCGGCGGCCTGGGTTCGGTTCGACGACCCGCTGCCCGCGTGGGACGCGGTGCATCGGCATTAGTCCAGAACTTCTTCGACGGCCACTTCTTCGGGCGGCCGCGCCATCTCCTGCCGGTAGTGCCACACCCCGAGCACGGTGCCGATCACCAGCAGCGCGACCATCCCGGCGAGCACGGCCGGCATCAGCCACGACACCCGGTCCAGGAAAGAGCCGAAGTAGAAGCCGATGAGCAGCAGGACGGGTGCCCAGAAGATGGCGCCGATGGTGCTGGCGATCGTGTACTTGGTGTGGTTCATCTTGGCCGCACCGGCGACCAGCGGGCACAGGGTGCGGACCCACGGAATCCAGCGGGCGATGAGGACCGCCCAGAAGCCGTGCTTCTCCAGCAGGACGTTGACCTTGTGCAGGTTGGTGTAGTTGAGATACTTCCCGCCCTTGCGGGCGAGGATGCGGTTGCCGGTGCGGTGACCGATGACGTAGCCCACCTGGTTTCCGCAGATGGCGGCGATCATCGCGCCGACCGACAACGCCCACACGTGGCCGGCGCCCGACGCATGGTTGGCCAGCACGATTCCGGCGGTGATCAGCATCGAGTCGCCGGGCAGGAACAGGCCCAGGATCACCGCGCACTCGATGAACACGAACGCGAGGACGACGATCCAGACCAGCGCTGGGCCGGCCGAGACGAGAGGCCCGAAGGTGCCTGCTGCCGTGGTGACCATCGTCAGTGCGCTACTCGATCGGCTTCAGGAGGTCGGATCGGTCGGTGTGGTGACCGGCTGCGCGTCCTCGGTCGTGGCGCCCGCGCTCTGCCGCGACTTCACGACGCGCTTGCCCACCTCGAGGATGATCGGAAGGACGGACACGAAGACGATCAGCAGGAAGATGATGTCGACGTTGTCGCGGATGAACTCGATCTGACCGAGCAGGTAGCCGAGCAGCGTGACGCCGGCGCCCCACAGGATGCCGCCCACGATGTTGTACGTCAGGAACAGCGAGTACTTCATCCGTGACGCGCCCGCGACGACCGGCGCGAACGTGCGCACGATCGGAACGAAGCGGGCCAGGATGATGGTGATCGGGCCGTGCTTCTCGAAGAAGGCGTGCGACTCGTCGATGTACTTCTTCTTGAAGAACCGCGCGTCGTCGTGCTTGAACAGGGCGGTACCGCCCTTGCTGCCGATGAAGAAGCCCACCTGGTCGCCGAGGATCGCGGCGATGGGGATCAGAACCAGTAGCGCCCAGATGGGGGCGAACGGTTCGATCTCCGTCGACTTCGACGCCGCGATGAGTCCCGCGGTGAAGAGAAGCGAGTCGCCGGGGAGCAGGGGGAACAGCAATCCCGACTCGATGAAGACGACCAGGAGAAGTCCGACGAGCACCCACGTGCCGAAGGAGTTGAGGAGGTTCACCGGGTCGAGGAATCCCGGCAACAACGCGAGGTTGGTCACGGAATCCGATGCTGCCTGCACAATCACGGCCCTCAGCGTACCGGCGTATTCCCCGACTGACGGAATACTGCAGGTCATGGAGTTTCGGCCGGGTCGTGGGCCTGCCGAAACGGGGTGCCGCGACAGCCACCGGGAGACGTACGCTACCGGTATTGCCATACTGCTAGGACCACATCGCGCGCTGCGCTGATCGCGCGCGCCGAAATCGACTCTTAATGGAGGACTGCCGCCGTGCCAATCGCGACTCCCGAGGTCTACGCCGAGATGCTTGGTCGGGCCAAGGAGCACTCCTTTGCCTTCCCCGCCATCAACTGCACTTCTTCCGAAACCATCAACGCCGCCATCAAGGGCTTCGCGGACGCCGGCAGTGACGGCATCATCCAGTTCTCGACCGGTGGCGCCGAGTTCGGTTCGGGCCTGGGCGTCAAGGACATGGTGACCGGCGCGGTCGCGCTCGCCGAGTTCGCGCACGTGATCGCTGCCAAGTACGACGTCACGATCGCCCTGCACACCGACCACTGCCCCAAGGACAAGCTCGACACGTTCGTCCGCCCGCTGCTGGAGATCTCGCGGCAGCGCGTCGAGGCGGGCCGCAACCCGCTGTTCCAGTCCCACATGTGGGACGGTTCGGCTGTCCCGATCGACGAGAACCTGGAGATCGCCAAGGAACTCCTCGCGAAGGCGAAGGCCGCCAACATCATCCTCGAGGTCGAGATCGGCGTCGTCGGTGGCGAAGAGGACGGCGTGGAAGCCGAGATCAACGACAAGCTGTACACCTCGCCCGAGGACTTCGAGAAGACCGTCGACGCCCTCGGCACCGGCGAGAACGGCAAGTACCTGCTGGCCGCGACGTTCGGCAACGTGCACGGCGTCTACAAGCCGGGCAACGTCAAGCTGCGTCCCGAGGTGCTCGAGACCGGCCAGAAGGTCGCCGCCGCCAAGCTGGGGCTGCCCGAGAGCTCGCAGCCGTTCGACTTCGTCTTCCACGGTGGATCGGGCTCGCTGAAGTCGGAGATCGAGGCTGCGCTGAACTACGGCGTCGTCAAGATGAACGTCGACACCGACACCCAGTACGCGTTCACCCGTCCGATCGTGGGCCACATGTTCAGCAACTACGACGGCGTGCTGAAGGTCGACGGCGAGGTCGGCAACAAGAAGGTCTACGACCCGCGCAGCTACCTGAAGAAGGCCGAGGCCGGCATGGCTGCCCGCGTCGTCGAGGCCTGCAACGACCTCAAGTCCGCGGGACGTTCCGTCTCGGGATAGGCGCTTCGCGCTCGTGCGCCTTTCCGGTAGCCACCGCTACCGGAAAGGCGCACAGTCGTTTATCGGGGGTCGCAGATCTTCCAGGTGCCGTCGACCTTCTCGAGGTTGAACGTGCGCCACGACTGCTCGCCGGGGTTGGCGGCGGTGTGGGCCTTCACCTGGGCGATGGCGGTGTCGCCGGTGATCTGCACGGCGTCGACGCCGCCGACCACGGGAATGTTCTGCTGCGTGACGGCGACCTGGTGGACCTCGGCGAAATCCTGATCCGAGAGGCCCTGGTAGTACTCGGCGAGGCTGCCGCAGGTGCTGGTGCGCAGCGTCGCCAGGTCGCCCTGGGTGAGTGCCGCGACGAACGTGTCGATCGTTCCCTGCACCTGGGCCTCGGGGGAGTTCTCGGCCTGGTTGTTGTTGTAGACGATCACACCGGCGACCGCGATGGCGGCGACGACGATGACGCCGGCGGCGATCGCGGCGAACAGCCACGCCTTGCCGTGCTTCTTCGTGGGCTGCTGCGCCGCGGGGACGCGCTGCGGCGCGCTCTGCTGGGGCGGCAGCACCCGCTGCGGTGCGGCCTTCGGCGGGGCGGGCGCCGGCCGCGGGGGAGCGGGCGGC
>NZ_JAAOQS010000044.1:0-66413 GCF_011603105.1 Rhodococcus sp. A14
GCCCCGTCCGCCCCGGCGGAAAGCCCGAACCCCACAACCCCGAAGCCGAAGCCGAACGACGGCGAGTAGACGCACTACTTCTCGGTTCGCGCACCGCTTTTCGAGCCCGAAAAGGAGAGCGCGAACCGAGAAAGGGTGCGGCTACAGTGATCGCAACGTGAGCCGCTGGGCGGACGGGAGCGGGGCCTGCGTGACCCAGCCTCGTGGCGTCGCGGCACGCGCGATCGCGCGGCGGACACGCTCCGCCACCTGCCCCGGGGACTCGAGCTCGTCCCAGGTCCACCGCACCACCTGGAAGCCGAGGTCGCGCAGGGCGTCCTCGCGCTGCTTTTCGGCGAAGACCGCGTCGCCGGGGGATTGCCCGGGTTTCAGTAGCCGTCCGTACTTGACGCGTCCGTCGAACTCCCCGAGCACGATGCCGTCGAAGTGGAAGTCGACCCGCCCGATTCGGCGCCCGCCGGGTTCGAACACCTCGCCTTGCTGGGGCGGGGCGGGCAGCCCGGCACTCGACAACATCACCCGGCTTCGCGATTCACCGACGCTTTCGCTGTGCCCGCTCAGGAACCGGACGACCCTCCGTGCCGCATCGACGCCGTGACGACGCGCAGCGCGGGCGAGTTCGGCCTCCAGGTCCTCTCGGCTGACGTCGAATCTTGCGGACGGCCGCGTCTCCCACCACGACGGCCTGCTCGAACGGCAGAGTTCTCGCGAGGTCGATCACGGTCCGCGCAGGGAGAGTCAGCGAGTGCCCGTCGACCACCGTCACGTGCTCTCCGATCGGGGCGCAGTGCACCGTGATCCGCCGTTTGATCCGGCCACCTCCGCGTCGATTTCTGGTGAGGTGCACGCGGTCGAGGGGCGTCTTCCACAGTGGCAGCCCGTACACGACGGCCGCGGATTGGTGACTGAGCACCGCGTCGTCCGACACGGCGTGAACTGTCGAGTCGATCAGGAAGCGATGACGTTCCTCCTCACTCAGCGCCGAGTACATCGACGCGGAGAGGTACGCGCCGCGCCCGATGCGCCGCCACTCGCCACGTGTGTACAGGCGTCGGATCTCGTCGTCGCTGTAGCCGCGGCCCAACGCCTCCTGGCGTCGTAGCATTGCCCCCGGGTCATGTTCCATGGGAACGATTCTCGCCGGAGCCACCGGAAGAATCCGGTCCGAAGGAGCCTGCTGTGGATGAACTGGAGCTTGTGGACAACTCCCGCACTCTTTCTCGGCTCGCGCACTGCCTGTGGGGGCTGAAAAGGGGTGCGTCGACCGGGAAAGAGTGCCCGAGGTCGGCCGGTCGGGACACGAAAAGGCCCGGCGGCCAGGGAAGTACCCCGGCCGCCGGGCCGTGTGAACCCGATCAGAACGCTGCTTCGTCGAGCTCCATGATGTCGTTGTCGATGTTGGCGACGATGCTGCGGGTGGCGGTCAGTTCCGGCAGGACGTTCTTCGCGAAGAAGGACGCGATGGCGACCTTGCCCTCGTAGAACGCCTTGTCCTTGTCGGAGGCACCCTCGTCGAGGGCCTTGATCGCGATCTCGGACTGGCGCAGGAGCTGCCAGCCGATGAGCAGGTCGCCGACGGACATCAGGAAGCGGACCGAACCGAGGCCGACCTTGTACAGCTCGGACGGCTGCTCCTGCGCACCCATGAGGTACCCGGTGAGGGTGGCGGCCATGGTCTGGACGTCCTCGAGGGCGGTGGCGAGCAGGGCGCGCTCGGCCTTGAGGCGACCGTTGCCTGCCTCGCTGTCGATGAACTTCTTGACCTCGCCTGCGACGTGGGCGAGTGCCACACCGCGGTCGCGGGCGATCTTGCGGAAGAAGAAGTCCTGCGCCTGGATAGCAGTGGTGCCCTCGTACAGCGAGTCGATCTTGGCGTCGCGGATGTACTGCTCGATCGGGTAGTCCTGCAGGAAGCCGGAGCCACCGAAGGTCTGCAGGCTCTCCGTCAGGTACTGGTAGGCCCGCTCGGAGCCGACGCCCTTGACGATGGGGAGCAGCAGGTCGTTGACGCGGAACGCGAGGTCCTTGTCGGCACCGGACACCAGCTTGGCGGTGGCCTCGTCCTGATGCGCCGCGGTGTACAGGTACACGGCGCGCAGGCCCTCCGCGTACGCCTTCTGCATGGCGAGGGCGCGACGGACGTCGGGGTGGTGCGTGATGGTGACGCGCGGCGCGGCCTTGTCCGTCATCTGCGTGAGGTCTGCGCCCTGGACGCGTTCCTTCGCGTAGTCGAGGGCGTTGAGGTAGCCGGTGGAGAGGGTGGCGATGGCCTTGGTGCCGACCATCATCCGGGCGTGCTCGATGACGTCGAACATCTGCGCGATGCCGTTGTGGACCTCGCCGACGAGCCAGCCCTGGGCGGGAATGCCGTGGCCGCCGAAGGTGACCTCGCACGTGGCGGAGACCTTCAGGCCCATCTTGTGCTCGACGTTGGTGACGAAGACGCCGTTGCGCTCGCCCAATTCGTTGGTCTCGAAGTTGAAGTGCGTCTTCGGGACGAAGAACAGCGACAGTCCCTTGGTGCCGGGGCCTGCGCCCTCGGGGCGGGCCAGGACCAGGTGGAAGATGTTCTCGAACAGGTCGTCGGAGTCGGCGGAGGTGATGAACCGCTTGACGCCCTCGATGTGCCAGGAGCCGTCGTCCTGCTTGATGGCCTTGGTGCGGCCTGCGCCGACGTCGGAGCCGGCGTCGGGTTCGGTGAGGACCATCGTGGCACCCCAGCCGCGCTCGACGACGGTGGCGGCCCACTTCTTCTGCTCTTCGGTGCCGTTGTGGAACAGCACGTCCGCGAATGCGGGTCCGGCCTGGTACATGTGCGCGGCCGGCTGGGAGCCGAGGATCAGCTCACCGATGGCCCACACGACGGACCGGGGGACGGGGACGCCGCCGATTTCCTCGGAAAGTCCCATGCGGTACCACTCGGCGTCCCACAGTGCGCGGAACGACTTCTTGAAGGATTCCGGCAGGGTGACGGTGTGGTTCTCGGGGTCGAAGACCGGAGGGTTGCGGTCGGCATCGGCGAAGGACTCGCCGAGCGGTCCCTCGGCGAGGCGGGCAACTTCGCTGAGCATGTTGCGGACGGTGTCGGCGTCGAGATCGCCCCACACGCCTTCACTCAGCGGCTGCTCGAGACCGAGTACCTCGAAGAGGTTGAACTCCAGGTCGCGGACGTTGCTCTTGTAATGGCCCATGTCTTCTGTCTCTCCCAGTGAGATGGTGCGGTCTATCCGTTAGTACCGCCCAAGTTATTACTCGTCGGTAACATCAGCGATATTACGCCCGATTTACCTGACTGCCAAGACTCGGGTGGTGCGCGACGACGAGCGCGTCGATTGCCGTTCCGGCGTCCGTCTCGCGGAATCGCCGTTCGGCGACGTCGACGACGAGCCGCCCGCCGAACGAGTTCACCAAATCATCTGGCGTGTACAGAATTTCAGCGTCTTGGGGACCCCCGACTCCCTGTGACAAGTTAACGGCGTCATGCCCCAAAATCATGAGGATTCCATCAGGTTTCAGCGCAGATATGGCGCGGTTCACAACCTGCAGACGCTCCTCGGGGGCGAGATGGAGGTAGATCATGAGGACGAGGTCGTACTCGCCGCCGAGGTCTGCATCGGTGACGTCGGCGACGCGGTAGTCGAGCCGTTCGCGGACCGAGCGGGGTGCTTCGGCGGCCACCCGGCGGGCCTTGTCGACGGCCACGGCAGAGTAGTCGAGCCCCGTCACCTCCCAGCCGCGGGTGGCGAGCCAGTGCGCGTTGCGGCCTTCCCCGCACGCGAGGTCGAGCGCGCGGCCGCGGGGGAGCGAGGTGACCCGCTCGACCACTACGGCGTTGGGTGGCGCGCCCCACACCAGGTCGCTCTGTGAATACCGTTCGTCCCAGGCAGCTGCATCCATGCCCCGACGCTAGTACCCGGGCTACGGAGTGAGTGTGGTCCGCATGAGGAGCACGTTGTAGTTGTTGTGCACCGTCGTGAGGAAGTAGAGGTCGCGCCCCGACGACCACGGGTGGATGTAGGCGCCGTACGCGGTGGGCAGCTCCCGGGTGTCGACGAGCACCTCCGGTGGGCCCCACGGTCCGGTGACCGACGGTGATCGGCGCATGACGACGGAGTTGTACTGGTCGGTGGTCAGCATGAGGTATTGGCCGAGGTACTCGTTGTACGCGACGGACAATTCGCCGACTCCGCCCGGCATGATCGGCTTGGCGACGTCGGGATTGCCCTTGATCCACTTGGCGCCGTCGAAGTACTCGTACGCGCCGAGGTCCATGATCTGGGGTTCCGGGACCCGCGCGATGTGGACGAGTCCGCCGCGGCCGGCAGGCGTGCCGTATTGGTAGACGAAGCCGTCGGCCTTGACGAACGCGCTCATCTGGAAGTTGGCGTTGCCGCCGACGTTCGGGCGCTGCGTCTCGGGGGCGACGGCCCAGTTCTCACCGTTGTCGTGTGAGTACACGAGACCGGAGTAGTTGGTGTCCCACGTTCCCGCCGGTCCCCAGTTCTTCACAGACATCATGCTGAGGACCTGGGTGTTGCCGACGGCGACGCCGGCGGTGGGGATGCGGCTGATCTCGACGAACGGGATCTTCGGGCTCGGGACGAGCTCCTTGGACTGGCCGAAGATGTCGCGGGGTGAGCTGTCGAAGTTCATCCCGTCCGCGAGGATGCCGTCCGAGCTGCGGAACAGCGTGCTGCTGCGCCAGGCCCACAGGCTGCCCGACAGCAGGTTGGGCAGTCCGAGCCCGGCGGAGTCGCCGAACGCCGTGAGGACCTGGCCCTGGCCGTTGTCCCACATGATCCCGAGGTCGGTGCCGAGGACGTTGGCGTCCTGGGTGCGGTTCGGACTGAGCATGCCGGTCTGCTGCGCGACCGCCTGGGTGCGTCCGGTGAGGTTCGGAATCCCGTTGGTGCCGTTGAGTCCGGGGATCGGATTGATGGCGTTGGGATTCGCGGCGGCCGGGCCGGCGAATGCGATCAACGTCACGGCTGCGCCGACGAGCGACGCTGCTGCAAGAGCTTTGGTTCGCTTCACGAAGGACACTCCATCTCTAGCAGCAGGCGGCACTGCGTGGCCCGAAGAGACCACTCCCCCTACCGGTGATCAACTGCTGGAAATCGCCAGAAGTCTAACAAGTCTGTTCTTACGAAAGTGTCGGTTTGACCGCCGTGTTCGTTTCATCGGCTGCCCTGCCGAACTGATATTACCGACGAGTAACAGGAACCGGTGCTACCCGCTGGGCGGTCGCCGACGTAACGTGTGCTGGCGACAAGTCCACACTGCGCGTAACCACGCGGGACCTGATGAGGAGATCGATCGATGGGAAAGCAGATTGCCACCGTGGCTGGAGGTCGGCAGTCCGCCCTTCTCGGGCTCGGCGTGTACCGGCCCGAACGGGTCGTCACCAACGACGAGATCTGTGAACTGATCGACTCGAACGACGAGTGGATCCAGTCGCGCTCGGGAATCCGCAACCGGCGGTTCGCGGCGGAGGACGAGAACGTCGTCACGATGTCCATCGAAGCCGGGCGTAAGGCGATCGAAGCGAGCGGGATCGATCCCGAGCAGATCGGCTGCGTCATCGTCGCCACGTCGACGTACCTCCTGCTGACCCCGCCCGCCGCGGCGGTGGTGGCCGACGCCCTGGGCACCAACGGGCCCGGAGCGTTCGATCTCGGCGGTGGCTGCGCGGGCTTCTGCACCGCGCTGACCGTGGCGTCGGACCTGGTTCGCGGGGGATCCGTCGACTACGCCCTCGTCGTGGGCGTCGAGAAGATGAGCATCACCACCGACCCCACCGACCGCTCGACGCGGTTCATCTTCGGTGACGGCGCCGGCGCCGTGGTCGTGGGCAAGAGCGACGTCGCGGGCATCGGTCCGGTGGAGTGGGGTTCGGACGGCGCCCAGGCCGACGCCATCGTGCAGGATCTCGATTGGTACGAATACATCACGACGCCGGGTGCCACGCGCCCGTACATCAAGATGGCGGGTACCGCGGTGTTCCGCTGGGCCGCCTTCGAGATGGGCAAGGTGGCACTGCGGGCGGTCGAGAAGGCCGGCATGTCGGTCGACGACCTCGACGCGTTCGTGCCGCACCAGGCCAACTCGAGGATCACGGAGGTGATCGCGCGCAGCATGAAGCTCCCCGAGAACGTGCCCGTGTCCGACGACATCGCCGAGAGCGGCAACACGTCGGCGGCATCGGTGCCGCTCGCCATGGAGGAGATGCTGCAGTCCGGCGCCACCAAGCCCGGCGACACCGCCCTGCTGCTCGCCTTCGGTGCCGGGCTGTCCTACGCGGCCCAGGTCGTGACGATGCCGGTACTCGCGAAGGACTGACCCGGCCCCGGAGGGGACAGGAAAGCAGGGGTCGATGAGCGTCACCCGGCAGTCGATCGCCGTCGCCGTGCTGATGTCCGGCGCCGTGGCCCTCGCGGGCTGCGGCGGCGGGAGCACTGGCGGCGGCAGTACCTCGACGGTGTCCGGCTCTGCGGTGGAACTGAATTCGGGCGGTGACTGCGCGGGCCGCGACGTGATCGTCAACCGGGACGGTGCCGGGGTCGTCCTCGACGGCGAGTGCGGCACCGTCACCATCGAGGCCAACGGCGTCTCGGCGAACGTCGCGACGTCGAACGCGGTCGTCGTGAACGGTCAGGACACCAACGTCGTCGGCGGGCAGACCGGAACGCTCACCATCTCGGGACGCAGCAACAGTGCCACCATCGACGTCGTCGAGTCGATCGACGTGCAGGGCAACGCCGTCACCGTACTCGGCAAGCAGGCGGGGCGGATCTCGGTCAGCGGCAGCGGGAACTCCGTGACCGTGGACGACTCCGGTGCGATGACGGTGAGTGGCAACGACAATTTCGTGCGCGCCGTGTCCCTCGACTCCCTCGAACTGACCGGGTCCAACAACTCCGTCGACTGGGATTCCGGCGCGACGACCCCGTCGGTCGACACGGGCTCGGAGAATCGGCTCACCCCACCCGGAGCGTGATCACCGGGCGCCGCAGCCGGTGAGCACCGCGGCCATCGCATCGCGCTCGGGCGGCGTCACCCAGAGCCGGTACGCCACTTTCACTTCCACCTGCCGCGCCACATAGGTGCAGCGGTACGCCGCCAGCGGGGGCAGCCATGTCGACGCGTCGGCGTCGCTCTTGCGCTGATTGGTGGGCCCGTCCACCGCCTGCAGATTGCGGGGATCGTTCGCGAGGTCCGCCCGGGTCTGCGCGTCGAGGAGCTGAGCGCCCTTCTGCCAGGCGTCCGACAGTGCCACCACGTGATCGATCTGCACGGCGTCCGACGTCTTCGTGCCCCGGGTGAACGCAATGATGGTGCCCGTGTAGAGATCCCGCAACGTGCCCGACTGCACAACGCAGTTGCGGGTGCGGTCCCGTGAGGTGATGTCGACCAGGTCGCGCCGCAGGATGTCGTTGCGGGTGTCGCAGCCGTTGCGCCCGAGGTCGACCGACACGTTGTCGGTCCAGCTGGCACCGAACAGTTCCCGGTCGTATCCCGTCTTGGGTGCCCGGCCCTTCACCTCGAGGGTGGACAGCTGGGCGAACGCCATCTGTATCTGTTGTGCGTCAGTGACTTCCGAGGGCGCGACCGGTCCGGTTCCGGCGGCGAGGGTGTCGTCGGGGTCGGGCGAGAGCATCGTGACGAGTACGACGACGAGCAGCCCGGCGAGGATCCAGGGCCACTTGGTGCGGATGGTCGTGATGATGGAGCCGGTGTTCGGTACCGCAGAGCGGGGCATGAATCTCTCCTGAAATCAACGCTGTTCGTCATTTCTATCAGGAGTGGCCCCACGGGCCGGTGATCGGCCCGGGTTACGTGGTGGCGCCCCGCAGCAGGGGAATCAGCAACTCGTCGTCGGTGAGGGCGCCGTGTTGCCCGGGGAGGGCGGACAGCCTCGACTCCGCCTTGCGCCGGACCACCGCGACGCCGCCCTGGGCGATGGCGACGACGTCGCCGATGCGGCCCTGGACCTCGGATCGCACGGCCGGCCCGAACAGTCCCGCGGTGACGGCCTCGTCGCGCGTGCCGATCCACATGCGGTGTCCCAGTTCGTTCCGCCACCGGGCGGCGACGTCGTGCCCGGCTCCGGCTCGGGTGTGGACGTGCCTGCACCGGGGTTCGCCGGCGAGCGCCACCACGTCGTCCGACAGGGCGGGAGTGGCATCGAAGTCGATCTTGTCGGCGTCGTCGACGGTGACCATGCCGTGGTCGGCGGTGACGTACAGCGTGGTGTCGGGTTGTGCCGCGGCGAGTCCCGCGGCGAGCTTCTCGACGAGCCGGTCGACGAGCGCGACCTGGTGTAGCCAGGATTCGGATCCCGGTCCGTAAATGTGCCCGAGCGTGTCGATTTCGCTGAGGTAGCAGTAGGTGAGGGTCCGTTCGCCTCCCCGGGCCGCGGTGACGACGTGCGCGATCAGGTCACCGTACGCGTGTATTCCTGTGAACGTGCCGCCGCGGAGGACGGCGCGGGTGAGCCCGGACCCGTCGAACTTCGCGGGAACCACGGTCGTGCACGTGATGCCCGCTGCCGCGGCGCGTTCGAACACGGTCGGTACGGGCTGGACGACCTCGGGCACCAGGCGGGTGAGTTCATCGCCCTTGTGGCCCGCGCGCCACGACAGCCAGTTGAGCGTGCCGCGGACCTCACGAACGTATGACTGGTAGCCGGTGATGCCGTGACCGCCGGACGGCAACCCCGTGCCGAACGACGCGATGCTGGTGGCGGTCGTGGTGGGGAAGCCCGCCCGGATCGGCCGTCCGGTCAGGCTGTCGAGGAACGGGGCGTGGTCGCGGTGGCGACGCAGCAATGTCCAGCCGAGGCCGTCGATCAAGAACACCACGGTGTGCCTGCTGTCCGGCAGGTGCAGCCGGTTGGGTTCGCCGGCAACGCCGAGTGCGGCGAGGACGGACGGCATCAGGGCAGATAGTGTCGGCTGCGAATAGACGTCGAGCGGGGGCGCCGTAACGGTCATGACTTCCACTATGGTGGATCGGCTCAGGCTGCACTTGGGATATCGGCTCAGCCCGCAATGTCGAGAGTCGGCTCAGCCGACACGGTGGTACAGGTCCACGGGCTGGCCGTCGGAGGGAAAGGGCAGCGAGGTGTAGTTGAGCGGGGCGACGTAGCCGGGGCTCACCTGCCAGTCGAATCGCCGCAGCAGGTGATGCATGACCGTCTTGATTTCGGCTCCCGCGAAGTGCATCCCCAGGCATTTGTGCACGCCGCCGCCGAACGGCTCCCACGCGAACCGGTGAACCTTGTCCTCGCGGCGTTCGGGTGCGAACCGTTCGGGGTCGAACCTCTCCGGATCGGGCCAGTACTCGGGCATGTGATGGGTGAAGTGCACGACCACCGACATGTACGTGCCCCGGGGGATGTAGTGGCCGAGCACCTCGGTGTCCGCGACCGCGCGGCGGGCGACCACCGGGACCGGCGGAACGAGGCGCAGGCATTCCTTCATGACGAGGTCGAGGTCGGTCAGTTCGTCGAGTTGACCGTAGGTCGGGGTGGACGTGCCCAGTGCCGCCGACTGCCGCCTGCACCGCTCCTGCCAGTCGGGGTGCTGACCGAGGTACTGCATCATCGTCGACAGCGTGATGGTGGATGTGTCGTGCGCCGCCATCAGCAGGAAGATCATGTGGTTGACGACGTCGTCGTCGCTGAACCGTTGCCCGTCTTCGGATTCGATGTGGCACAGCGCGGAGAACAGGTCGTCGCCGGCACCCGCTCGCCGCGCGGGCAGGTAGCGGCGGAAGAACTCCTCGAGTCGTGCGCGCCCGTCGATGCCGCGCTTCCACCGCGTTCCGGGCAGGGGATACCGCACCACCGACGTGGCGGCCTGCACGCTGTCGATGAACGCCTTGTTGATCTCGGCCATCTCCCGGGGCGTCGACCCCTCGGCGCCGCCCATGAAGATGCTCGTGGCGAGATCGAGTGTCAGCTCCTTGAGCGCGGGGTACGCGGCGAAGCCCGGGGTGGGCTGCCAGCCGTCGAGCCCCTCCTCGACGGCCGGATGGAGTGCCTCGGTATAGCGCGACAGCCGGTCCCGGGTGAAGGCCTGCTGCATGATTCGCCGGTGGGCGAGGTGTTCGTCGCCGTCGAGGAGCATCAGCCCGCGGTGGAAGAACGGCCCGATCAGCACGCTCCACCCGTCGCTGTTGACGAAGGCTCGGTCCTTGTTCTGCAGCACCGTCTGGCAGCCGTCCGGTCCGAGCACGGTGACCCACCGCTTGCCGGCCATGCTCAGCCACGACACGGGGCCGTAGCGATCCCAGCGACTCTGCAGCAGTCCCATCGGGTCGCGGAAATAGTCCAGCGAGTGTCCGATGACGGGGAATCCGGCATTGCCCGAGATGGGTTGCAAGGTGCTTTGCGGTGGGGGAGCAGCGAGAACTTTGGGCATCGGCCCTCCTCGTGGCGTATGTGACAGGACCCTCTGTCAGATGTGTGTAGTGTGCGTCACACCTGCGGGTCTGTCAACATCGAGTCATGAGTCAGCCGGCGCGCCAGTACCGCGGTCGAAGTTCGGAGGAACGCGCCGCGGACCGTCGCGCGCGACTGCTCGAGGCGGGACTGCAGGTGTTCGGCACCGTCGGCGGCGAGAAGGCGACCATGACCGCGATCTGCGCCGAGGCGAAACTGACGGAACGCTATTTCTACGAGAGCTTCCACAGCCGGGACGACCTGCTGGTGCAGGTGATCGAGGGCATTGCCGCGGAGATCGCGGAGGCGACGCGGGTCACCCTCCAGACCGTGACCGGCGACCCCGAGGTGCGGGCGCGGGCCGCGATCTCGACGTTCGTCGAGATCCTGACGGCGGACCCGCGGAAAGGGCGGGTGTCGATCATCGAATCGGCGGGCGCCGAACCGCTGCGGACGCGTCGGCGTGAATTGTTGCGGGCGTTCGCCCTGCTGGTCGCGGAGGAATCGAAGGAACTCTACGGCGACCGGGCGTGGTCGTCGCCGCAGGACGAGATCACCGCGCTGCTGTTCGTGGGTGGGCTCGCGGAGCTCATGACGGCGTGGCTGAACGGCGAGATCGAGGTGTCTCCCGAGCAGATCGTCGATGCCGCGACCTACCAGTTCACGTCCACCGCACACCGCTGAGCGGGTCCCGGGCGGAAACGTGACGGGTGTCACGTGCGAAGCTGTGGGCATGGTGGATATCGCACGCCCGCAGTTGGAGGGCACGGTCGCGGTAGGCGAGGGGCGTCGGCTCGGCTTCGCGGAGTTCGGTTCGGCACAGGGCAGGGCGGTGTTCTGGCTGCACGGCACGCCCGGAGCGCGGCGGCAGGTGCCGATGGAAGCGCGCGCGTTCGCCGAACGCGAGCACGTCCGGCTGATCGGAATCGACCGGCCGGGGGTCGGGTCGTCGACGCCGCACCGGTACGGCGCCGTGATCGACTTCGCCGAAGACCTGCGGACGGTCGCCGACACGCTGGGCATCGATCAGATGGCCGTGGTCGGCCTGTCCGGAGGCGGCCCCTACACGCTGGCCGCGGCGTACGCGATGCCCGACCGCGTGGTCGCGACCGGCATCCTCGGGGGTGTCGCGCCGACGAAGGGTCCCGACGCGATCCGCAGCGGGCTGATGGATCTCGCCGTCCTGGCGGCTCCGGTGCTGTCGGCGGGCGGTGTTCCCGTCGGGTTGGCGGCGAGTTCCGTGATCAGGCTGGCGAGGCCGTTCGCGTCGCCGATCATCGACCTGTACGGGCGGCTGTCGCCGGAGGGCGACCGCCGTCTGCTTGCGCGGCCGGAGTTCAAGGCGATGTTCCTCGACGATCTGCTCAACGGCGGCCGTAAGCAGCTCAGTGCACCGTTCGCCGACCTCGTCCTGTTCGCGCGGGACTGGGGATTCCGGGTGAACGCGGTGAAGACCCCGGTGCGGTGGTGGCACGGCGACTGCGACCACATCATTCCGCTCCGGCACGGGCAGCACATGGTGTCGCTTCTTCCCGACGCCGAGTTCCACACGATGCACGGGGAAAGCCATCTCGGGGGCCTGGGCATGTCCGAGGAGATTCTCCGCTCGCTCCTCGACATCTGGGACGCCAAGGAGGCGCAGGCGCCGTTCGGCCCGGTGTGACGGTGGCGCGGTCTGCACGCCACCGTCGCCGGGTCAGGACTGCAGGGTCGTGATCTGGAACGTGGCGCCGAGGGGGTCGGCGACGGACGCGAGCCGCCCGAACGGTGTGTCCTCCGGTTCGCGCCGAACGCTGCCGCCCAGTTCGGTCACCTTCGCGACCGCCGCGTCCGTGTCGTCGACGCCGATGTAGAACTGCCAGAACGAGGGGACGCCTTCGGGCAGGAACGAGTCGGCGTCCATGACTCCGGCCACCGTGCGGTCGCCGAGGTCGGCCCGCGAGTACCGGAATTCGTCCGTGTCGCCGAGAGCTCGATAGGTCCAGCCGAAGACGTCCGCGTAGAAGGAGAGCGCCGCCGCGTAGTTCCGCGACAGCGTTTCGTGCCAGACGGGCGCGCCGGGTTCGTCCACGAGACCGAAGCCGCCGTGTCGATCGGCCTGCCACACGCCGATGACGGCGCCGGCGGGATCGCCGAGGATGGCCATCGTGCCCTGGTCGCCCACGGTCATCGCGGGCATCATCACCTGCCCGCCCGCCTCGGCCGCCTTCGCGGCGGTGGCCTCCGCGTCCTCGGACGCGATGTAGGTGGTCCACACGTTGCCGTACGGGTTGCCCTGTTGTTGCGGACCAAGGCCCGCAATGGGTTTGCCGTTCTTGCTGAAGATGGAGTACCCGCCGTACTGCGGATCCTCGTTGGTGTCGGACCTCCACCCGAACAGCCCGGTGTAGAACGGAATGACCTGTTGGGGGTCGGAACTGGTGAGATCGATCCAGCAGGGAGCGCCGGTGAGGGACGGGCGGTCGGGCATCGCGGTCTCCTAGGGCATGGTCGGGGCAGCGCGCGGTGTGGTGCCGGTCACAAACCTACGCGTCCCGACGACCTGCCGTCGGTTCGCGACGCGCTGTGGAAGACTCGGCGCATGTCTGCGAGCGAGAACCAGGACAGCCCGGGCCGGGCCCGCCAGAATCTGATCTACCGCGACGGCGTCCTCGGCCGCACACCCTCCGTTCCCACCGATTTCGACACGCTGGAGCGACGCGCGCGGAGGAAGATGAGCGCGAAGGGGTGGGCGTACGTCCACGGCGGCGCGGGGCTGGGTCGCACGATGCAGGCCAACCGCGACGCGTTCGACAAGTGGCAGATCGTTCCCCGGGTGCTGCGCGACGTCTCGAAGCGCGACATCGGCGTCGAGTTGTTCGGGCGCAGGATTCCGGCCCCGGTCCTGCTCGCCCCGGTGGGTGCCGCCGAACTGGCCAGCCCCGAGGCGGATGTGGCGATCGCCGCTGCTGCCGCCGAACTGGGTGTGCCGTACATCTTCTCCAACCAGGGCTGTGCACCGATGGAGGAGAGCGCCGCGGCGATGGGCGACGCGCCCCGGTGGTTCCAGTTGTACTGGAGCACCGACGACGATCTCGTCGACAGCCTGCTCCAGCGCGCCGAGAACATTCGTGCGGACGCCGTCGTCGTCACCCTCGACACGACCATGCTCGGCTGGCGCCCGGAAGACCTCAACCTCGGCTCGCTGCCCTTCGCGCAGGGCCAGGGGATCGCGCAGTACACGTCCGATCCGGTGTTCCGCCGGATCGTGCACGAGCGGATCAAGGCTGCCGCCGGCAAGGCGGACGTCGAGGTGACGCTCGGCGCGATCCGGTCACTGGTGTCGATGACTCGGCGCTTCCCGGGCCGCTTCCTCGACAACCTGCGGTCGCCGGAACCGCGGGCCGCCGTGGAGACGTTTCTCGACATCTACTCCCGGCCGTCGTTGAGCTGGGCCGATATCGAGACCCTCCGCAGCAGGACGTCGCTGCCGGTCCTCCTCAAGGGCGTGCTGCACCCGGACGACGCCAGGCGCGCGCTCGATGCCGGGGTCGACGGCATCGTCGTGTCGAATCACGGTGGGCGGCAGGTGGACGGCAGCGTGTCGTCGCTGGACGCGCTCGTGGACATCGCGCCCGTCGTGGACGGCAGGCTGACGCTGCTCCTCGACAGCGGAATCCGCACGGGAGCCGATGTCTTCAAGGCCCTCGCGCTGGGTGCGGACGCGGTGACGCTCGGCCGGCCCCACCTGTACGGCCTGGCCCTCGCAGGTCAGGCCGGTGCGCGGGACGCCACGGCCAACGTGATCGCCGAGTTCGACCTCACGATGGGGCTCAGTGGCGTGACGTCGGTGGCCGAGATCGACCGGGACGCCCTGCGCAGGGCGTAGGCCGTCAGAGTTCGGCGATCGTGATGATCCCGTCCTGAAGGGCCCGCACCAGCAGCGCCGTCTTGGTGGATGCGTCACGTCCGACCAGCGCGTACTTCTCGCGGATGCGGGTCAGGTGCGTGTTGACCGTTCCGAGCGCGATGTGGAGGTCGGCGGCGACGGCGAGCTTGGAGTCGCCGCGCAACCAGTGGCGGAGAACCTCGATTTCGCGCGCCGACAACGCCGGCTTCGGATACGTGCGGGCGACTGCCGGTTCGTCCGTGTGTGGGGGGTGCCCGAGTGCGTCGGGTGCAGTGGTCATGCCGATCTCATCTTTCTGACATGTACGAAAGCGCTACAGGTACCCGACGTCCCTGCAGGCAATTCAGGTTAACTGGTGACGGCGGCGTGTGTCGCGCCAGGCCCGGATCAGCTCTCACAGCCGACGCCGTCGCCGTCGCGATCGAGGTGGGTGCCGTAGCCCGGCTCGCCCAGGTGGACCGGCGCGGCACCGGCCGCCTTGGCGGCCAAACAGTTCTTGTAGTAGACGTCGCTCGGCGGTGCCGTGTCGACGAACGGGACGGGTGCGGGCGCGGGTGCCGGAGCGGGAACGGGTGCGGGTGCTGGTGCTGGGACCGCTTCCGGGACCGTGGCGGTGCTCGGGGCGGGAGCGACGGCAGGCGTCGCGGCCCCGCAGTCCTGGAGAACCCGGGCGATCGCATCGTGCTCGGCCTGGGTCACCCACAGCCCGTACGCGGCCTTCACCTCCACCTGATCGGCCACGTAGGTGCACCGGTAGCCCTTGTTCGGGGGCAGCCAGGTTGCGGCATCGCCATCCGATTTCTGCTGGTTAGTGGGGCCGTCGACAGCTTTCAGGTTCCGCGGATCGTTGGCGAAGTTCACGCGGGTCACGGTGTCGAGCTGCTGCGCCCCCTTCTGCCAGGCGTCGGACAGCGCGACGACGTGATCGATCTGTACGGCATTCGACGTGCCCTCACCGCGGACGAAGGAGATGGTGTTGCCCGTGTACGGGTCGAGCAGCGTTCCGGTCTGTACCGCGCAGTCGCGGGTGCCCGGCTTGAACACGATCTGTTCGAGGTCGCGCCCGAGGATGTCGTTCCGCGTGTCGCACCCGTTGTGGCCGCCCTCGACCGTGACGTCGTCGGTCCACGCCTGGCCGAAGAGATCCCGGTCGTAGCCGGTCTTCGGTGCGCGCCCCTTGATCTCGAGTTCGGCGAGTTGCTGCAGCGCGGCGGTCGCGTCGGCGCCGCCGACGGCGGCGGGTTCGACCGGCGAGAGGGCGAGCGCAGACGAAACCGGAACCGGTGTCGACGAACTCGACGCGGCACGCACGGTCGTCGTATCGGCGACCGTGGGAGTCACGGACGCGGATACTGCTGTGGCCTGGGCCGATTGGTCGTCCTGTCCGGGGCTGAGGAATGAGACCGTGGCCACGACTACGACGATCCCGGCGGTAATCCAGGGCCACTTCTTGCGGGTGGCAGGTGGTGAGGGCGGGGGAAGCGTCATGCCGGTCCTTCAATGAACGTGGGGGGTCGGATGTTCATCGCGCGGAAGGGCTCTTCCGTTACTCGGCATCGCGGGAACTGTTAGCATGCCCGGGACCGGAATTCGTGCGGGTGGAGGGCGGTACACGGTCGTGACACGACAGATCTTTCGGGGGAAATTGCGAACAGCGGCCGTGACGGCCGTGACCGTGGTCTCTCTCTGCCTCGGTGGCACCGGTGCGGCGGCCGCCGATCCGATCGTCGACACCGGTCAGGCGCTCGGTTCCGCGGTGGCGCCGAACGGGTCGACGCTCGATCACGTCACCGTGATCGATCCGAGACACCTGACGTTGCACGTCTTCTCGGCGTCGATGCAGCGGGTCGTTCCGGTGTACGTGCAGCGCCCCGCCGACACGAGCGTGCCGAGGCCGACGCTGTACTTCCTCGACGGTCAGGTCCGTCGGGAGAAGACCGATGTCGAAGAGTTCCTGGCCGGCCAGAACGTGAATGTCGTCAGCCCGTCCGGCGGCGAGAACGCGTATTGGACGGACTGGAAGAGCCCCGACCCGGTGATGGGGGTGAACAAGTGGAAGACCTTTATGACTCAGGAACTTCCGCCGGTCGTCGATGCGGCCCTCGGCACCAACGGAGTCAACGCGCTCGCCGGCATGTCACGGGTGGGTACCGCCGCGCTGCAGTTGGCGATCGCCGCCCCCGGCTTGTTCCGTGGCGTGGCCGCCTACAGCGGTTGCGCTCTGACCAGTGATCCGCTCGGTCAGCTCTTCATCAAGATCACCATGGACAACTACGGCTACGGCAACCCGGCCAACATGTACGGCGAGGCGGACGATCCGGCGTGGGCGGCGAACGATCCCTACGTTCACGCCGCCGAACTGCGCGGAACGGAACTGTTCCTCTCCAACGGCAACGGTCTGCCGGGGCGCCACGAGACCCTGGACGGCCCCGGGATCGACGGGAACGTCGCTATGCTCGCGCGTCAGATCTACGCGGGTGGTCCCATCGAAGCGGTGACCAACTACTGCACCCATCGATTCACGGATCGCCTGGGGGAAATGGGAATACCTGCAACCGCGAGTTTCCGTAACTCGGGTACACACTCGTGGGGGTACTGGCAGGACGACCTGCACGATTCCTGGCCGGTGCTGGCCCGGGCGCTGGGAGTGTGAGCGACGTTCCTCCGGTGTTTCCCGGTGGCGAGGTCACCGACGACCTCGAGATCACGCGGTCGCTCGTCGTTCCGGCCGCCGAGTTGCAGTGGCGGTTCTCCCGCGCCGGCGGTCCCGGCGGTCAGGGAGTCAACACCACGGACTCGCGGGTGGAGTTGCGGGTGAACCTGTGGACGTTGTCGACGCTGTCGCCGTCCCAGCTCGAACGCATGCAGGTTGCTCTGGGGCACAGGCTCATTGACGGGGTGGTCACCGTGACGGCGTCCGAAACCCGTTCGCAGCTGCGCAATCGGCGCGCGGCGCGGGCCCGGATGGCAGCGTTGTTGCGCGCGGCGGTCCTCGCCGAAACCCGTACCCGGCGTCCGACCAAGGCGACCAAGGGTTCGCACCGACGAAGGCTCGACGCCAAGAAGCAACGCGGCCAGACCAAGAACCTGCGGAGGAAGCCGGACATGTAGGTGGTTTCACGCACCGGGAAATGGGGAATCTCCCGGATGTGTTGACCCCTGGTGTGCCGGAGGATGAGTACGGAAGCGCCGTGACGGATGACCGGAGGCGGCGAGGTCGGGGGATCGAGGGCAACATGAGTGTGCTTGACGAGGAATTACATTCGGCAGCGACGGCCGCCGCGGCGGGGGATCGCGAGGCGGTCGAGCGAGTGATGACGACGCTGTGGCCGCAGGTAGTGCGCTATTGCCGTACCCGCGTGGGGAATTCGACGCAGGTCACGCGGCCGGCCGACGAGGTGGCGCACGAAGCGCTGCTCGCGGTCGCGCGCGGACTTCCGGCTCTCGCTCGCAGTGACCATCCTGTCCGCGAGGTGTATCGCGTCGTGAGCCGGACCGTTTCGGATGTGCACGGCGGATCGGCCGGAAGTCCCGACGTTCCGGCGGAAGTGGCCGGACTGCTGCACCATCTCGACGCCACGGCCCGGGAGATCGTTCTGCTGCGGGTCATCGACGGGCTGTCCGTGCACGACACCGCGGGCCTCCTCGGCCTCCCGGTGGGCCGGGTCCTCGTCGTGCGGCACGAGGCGCTGCGGACCCTGCGGGCGAAGGTGGCCTGACCGGCGTCAGCGCCGGCCGGACAGGACGCAGAACTCGTTGCCCTCGGGATCGGCGAGCACCACCCAACTCTGCTCGCCCTGACCGACATCCGCGTGCCGGGCGCCGAGCCCGAGAAGCCGCGCGACCTCGGCCTGCTGATCGTCGGGCCGGAAGTCGAGATGCAGCCGATTCGGAGTTCGTTTCCGATCCGGAACGGCCACGAACAGGATTTCCGGGTGGCTGTCGGCCCGGGGCCGGATGTGGACGTCGCCGTCGGAGTCGGTCACGGCGCCCCAGCCCAGGGCCTCGGCCCACCAGCGTCCCAGGGCTGTCGGATCGAGAGCGTTGACCACCACGGCTTCCCATTGCAGTCCCATGCGTCAACGGTACGGCGAGCGGTTGGCGCGCGTCACGGATTCACTGCAGCGTCGGATCGACCGGTTCGACGCCGAGGCGTTCGGAGTACTGCTCGTTGAGTTCGCGCCAGCCGTAGTTCATCGCCTCGGCACCGACGATCGGTCCGATCGGATTGCCGTCGAGCAGGGCGTCGGCGACGTCGAGGCACATGTGCCACCCGGCGGCCGTCATCGCCGCGGTGTGCTGGTCGTCGACCGTGTGGCGCAGGGTCAGTCGCGTGCCGGCGTCGGTTTCGTCGATCGTCCAGAGCAGGACGTCGTCGCCCCAGGCGTGTTCGAGGACGTGAGGTGAGTCGGCCCGGGTCACGGTGCCGTCGAGTTCGGTGCGATTCTGCCCGTCGACCATGATCAGGGTCGCGGGACCGACAGTTCCGAGGTTCCGGTCCGCGGTGTACGGCGCCCACAGCGGAAGTTCGCCGGGTCGGTGAGCGCGGTCCACAGCGCCGACGGCGAGTGGGTGAACTCGCGAACGAAGGTGAGGGCCCATCGGGTGCCGTCGGGTCGTGCTTCGACGTGCCGCAGTGGGCCGGGGCGGTAGTCGCGTCGTGCGTCTGACTCGGTCATGACGGGGTCTCCTTCGAATCGAGGTGCCGCTCCAGCGCATCGAGGTGATGCGTCCACAGCCGGCGGTAGGGCTGCAGCCACGCGTCGAACTCGTCGAACGGTTCGCGGTGCAGGCTGTAGATGCGTTGCTGGGCCGCGGTGCGGCAGGTGACGAATCCGGCCTGTCGCAGCACCCGCAGGTGTTTGGACACGGTCGGCTGGGGCAGTGCGAGCTGGTCGACGAGTTCGCCGACACTGGCGTGGCCGGCCCGCAGCTGTTCGAGGATCCTGCGCCTCTGCGGTTCGGCGACCACGGTGAACACATCCGGTGCCATGGTGTGAGTATGCTCCTACGCGTATATACGCGTCAAGGAATATGAACGTCCGGTTGTGGCATGAACGCGATCGACAGCAGGGATCGGACGAACTCGCGCAGAGCCCGCTCGTCGGACGTGTCCACGATCCCCTCCGTGATGATGAGCGAGCCGATGATGCGGAACGCCCACTCGGAGATGGCGATGGGGCTCACGCCCGACAGTTGGTCGGGAGAGAACAGGCGCTCGAAATGGGGGGTCAGCAGTTGCGCCCCGAGTTCGATCATCGGCTTCGCCTTGACCGTGAACCAGGGAAGTACCACCTCGGGGTCGTCGCGCAAGCCCTTCTGCAGCAACCGGTGTTCGCGTGCGTACTGGACGGCGAACACGACGGCGTCGACGAATCGCACCTGGAGTCGGCTCTGCCGTCCTCGCAGCACCGGGTCGAGCACGACGAAGAATCGCGAGATCTCCCGCTGGAAGAGGGCGTCGAGGATGGCGGACTGGTCGCCGACGTATTTGTAGAGCGTGGGCCGGGACAGTCCTGCCCGCTCGGCGATGACCGCGTGAAGCCGGGTGCTGTAGCCGAGTTCGATCAGGCATTCCTCGGCCGCATCGAGGATCCGTTCCCGGAGTTCGCCGGGGGTCGGTGTCGTCGGCTGCGTCCTCACGGCCCTGATTGTGCTGTTCGGGTGGGGTGGGTGCAAACAGAAGCCGCAAATGTGAACTCGAGTCACAGATAACCATTGACCTACGTCACACCCGGGTTTACGTTTTACCTATAAACGGCAACGAGATGGAATCGCGCTCGATGAAGGGAACAGCGATGTCTCAGCGTTCACACACGATCGCCCGGGAAGAAGTCGCCGGCCGGCTCCTCGCGGGCTCCGTCAAGCGTTCGTACGCTCCCGTCGTCGACATCGACTGGGACGCGCCCCTCGACGACGGCAAGTACTTCCTGCCGCCGCAGGTCCTGTCCCTGTGGGGAACCGAGATGTGGGACCGGATGAGCGAGGCGCAGCGCATCGAGCTGTCCCGGCAGGAATCGGCGAACATCCTCAGCGTCGGAATCTGGTTCGAGAACATTCTCAACCAGGCGCTCCTGCGCGCGCTGCTGCACAACGACCCGAGCTCGCTGCACACCCGGTACATGCTCACCGAGATGGGCGACGAGTGCAGGCACATGACGATGTTCGGGCGCGCCATCGAGCAGATGGGCGCCAAGCCCTTCCAGCTCCGGTGGCATCAGGCAGTCGTGGTCAACCTGCTGCCCAAGACGTTTCGCGGGACCATGCTGTGGGTGGCCGCGCTGATCGGTGAGGAGATCTTCGACGCCACGCAGCGGCGAGTCCTCGAGGACCCGCAATTGCAGCCGATGATTTCCCGGCTGATGCGGATCCACGTCACCGAGGAGTCCCGGCACATCCGATTCGCGCGCGAGGGGGTGCGTCGCCGCGTCGCAGAAGGCCACCGGATCGACCGGCTGTGGGTCGGAACGCTGCAGGGGATCGGCGGCCCGCTGTTCCAGCGGCTGTTCACCAACCCGGCCATGTACGAGCGGGCCGGACTGGATCCGAAGGAGGCGCGTCGACAGGCGCTGGCAAATCCGAACTTTCGCGAGAATCAACGACGCGGGTTCGAGTCGCTGGCCGCGTTCCTCGAGGAGAACGGTCTGATGCGAGCGACGTCCCGCGCGCTGTGGCGGCGCGGAGGATTCCTGTGACACCCGGGGTCGCGGAGCCGGACGTCCTCGTCGTCGGCACCGGATTCGCCGGATTGTGTATGGCGATCAAGCTGAAGGAGGCGGGGGAGGAGAACTTCGTCGTCCTCGAGAAAGCCGATCGGGTGGGCGGGACGTGGCGGGAGAACACGTATCCCGGGTGCGGTTGCGACGTGATGTCGCTGATGTACTCGTTCTCCTTCGCGCCCAACCGGAAATGGACGCGAATGTACGCGCGGCAACCCGAGATTCTCGACTACATCGAACGGGTGGTCCGCGACTACGATCTGGCACCGCACATCCGGTTCGGCTCCGAAGTGATCTCCTACGAGTTCGACGAGAGAACGGACCGGTGGCGGGTGGAGACCAGGTCAGGTTCCGTCTACCGGCCGCGGATCGTCGTCGCCGGTCCGGGCCCACTGCACAAACCCAGCGTCCCGGATCTTCCCGGCCGGAAGTCGTTCTCGGGTGCGGCATTCCATTCCGCCGAGTGGGATCACTCGGTCGACCTGACCGGTAAGCGGGTGGCGGTCGTCGGCACCGGAGCCAGTGCCGTGCAGTTCGTTCCCGAGGTCGCGAAGACGGCCGCGCAGGTCGACGTCTTCCAGCGGACTCCGCACTGGATCCTGCCGAAGTTGGACCGCCCGATCACGGCCGGGGAGAAGGCGGTGTTCAATGCCGTTCCCGGAGTCCAGAAGGCCTACCGCGGTGCGATCTACTGGAGTCACGAATCGCTGATCGCCGGGTTCCTGCACCCGCGGCTGATGACGGTGCTGGAGTCGGCAGCCCGGGGTCTGCTGCGCAGGCAGGTGCGTGATCCCGAACTGCGCGCCACCCTGACCCCCGACTACACCATCGGCTGCAAGCGGATTCTGGTGTCCAGCAATTTCTACCCGGCCCTGCAACGCGGGAACGTCGATCTGGTCACCTCGGGCATCTCGGAGGTCACCGAGCGCGGGATCCGCACCGAGGACGGAACGATGCACGAGGCGGACGTCATCGTCTACGGCACCGGTTTCGCCGTCGGCGACCGGTTCGAGAACGAGCACATCGTGGGCCGGCGCGGGCTGACGATCCAGCGGGCGTGGCGCGACGGCATGGAGGCGTACCTCGGTGTCGCGGTCGCGGGGTTCCCGAATTTCTTCCTCATGATGGGGCCGAACTCCGGTGGCGGCAATCAGTCGATCGTCTTCGTCATCGAGGCCCAGGCGCACTACGTCACCCGATGCCTGGCGCTGATGAAGAGACGCGACGCGACGCGGATCGAGGTGCGTGCGGGCGCGCAGCGCGAATTCAACCGGGTGGTCCACCGCAAACTCGCGCGCTCGGTGTGGAATTCGGGTGGTTGCGACAGCTGGTACCTCGATTCCACCGGCCACAATCGGGCGGCGTGGCCCGGGTCGAGTGCCGCCTACTGGCGGCGCATGCGCAACCCCGACGATCGGCACTTCGAGCTGAGTTCGCTCGCCGAGCGCGAGGACGACACGGAATACCGCGGGCCCGGCGTGCTCACGTCCGGCGACCTGGCGGTGGCCGTCGAGATCTTTCTGAACGGTCACATCGAACCGGTGGACGGCCTCTACCACTGGTACGGCCGCGTCGTCGGCGACGGCGTCGACGCGGCGAAACGGCGCAACCGCGCCCCGTTGTTCCTCACGATCGGGGACGGTCCGGACGTGCCCGCGGCGCTCGCGGAGCGCGACCCGTGGGGCCACTACCGGATCTCCGGGGTGGGGACGCCACCGTTCCCGCTGACGCCGGTCGAAGTCGAGGTTCCCGTCTCCCGGGCCAAACTCGCCTCGGCGGAATAGGCTTGTAGCTGAGCGTGTATCACACGTCGGACTCGAGCGGGAAGGGTGCTGATGCGCGACGTGCTGGCGGACCTGATGGCGGTGTGGACCGCGGGTGGGACGGCGGGTGTCGGAACGGTGGTCCGCACGTTCCGCTCCGCGCCGCGACCGCCGGGGGCGTCGATGGTCGTGGCACCCGACGGCAGCGCGTCCGGTTCGGTGTCCGGCGGGTGCGTCGAGGGAGCGGTCTACGAACTCGCATCCGAGGTCACGACGTCCGGCACGCCGGTGCTGCAGCGGTACGGGATCAGCGACGAGAACGCGTTCGAGGTGGGTCTCACCTGCGGTGGAATCATCGACATCTTCGTCGAGCCCGTGTCGCGGGACAATTTTCCGGAGCTCGGTGAGATCGCCCGGGACATCGAGAACCACCTGCCGGTCGCGGTGGCCACCGTCGTGGCGCACCCCGATGCGGCTCGGGTGGGGCGCCGGCTGGTCGTCCGGCCCGAGCACGTGAGCGGTTCGCTCGGCTCGGACCGGGCCGATTCCGCGGTCACCGACGACGCCCGGGGCCTCTTGGCGGCGGGCGGCAGCACGGTCCTGACGTACGGAACCGACGGTCAGCGTCGCGGCGAGGGCATGGAGGTGTTCGTCGCCAGTTACGCGCCGAGGCCGCGCATGCTCGTGTTCGGGGCCATCGACTTCGCTGCCGCGGTGGCCCGGCAGGGCGCCTTCATGGGATACCGGGTGACGGTCTGCGACGCCCGTCCGGTGTTTGCGACGCACGCGCGGTTCCCGACGGCCGACGAGGTGGTGGTGGATTGGCCGCACCGGTATCTCGCTGCCCAGGCCGAGGCCCAGGCGATCGACGGCCGGACCGTGATCTGTGTGCTCACCCACGACCCCAAGTTCGACGTTCCTCTCCTCGAGACGGCGCTGCGCCTCCCGGACGTCGCCTACATCGGTGCCATGGGATCACGCAGAACGGACCTGGACCGGCGCGAACGCCTGCGCGAGGCCGGTCTGACCGACACCGAGCTCGACCGGCTGTCGAGCCCCATCGGCCTGGACATCGGCGCCCGGACACCCGAGGAGACGGCCGTGTCCATCGCCGCCGAGATCATCGCCCGCCGGTGGGGTGGCACGGGGCGCCCGCTGGCGGAGTCGAGCGGTCGGATCCACCACGAGGAACCCGTCGATTTCTGCGTCGACTAGGGCGGTTCACCCGGGGTTGACGGACCGTCGGTTCTTGCGGAGGCTGAGAGCATCCACGTTTGTGAGGTAGGTCATAATGCAAGTACCAGGATCCTTCGAATACGAGCGTGCCACGGGCGTCGAGGACGCCATCGCCCTGCTCGACCGGCTGGGCGACGAAGCCCGCCTCGTCGCAGGCGGCCACAGCCTGCTCCCCATGATGAAACTTCGCCTCGCCAATCCCGAGTACCTCATCGACATCAACGACCTCGAGGGCGAACTCGGCTACATCACGACCGAGCGGTCGAGGCTGCGGATCGGTGCGATGACGCGGCACCGCCGGCTGCTCGAATCGGACGAGCTCGCGGCGGCGGTCCCACTCTTCCGCGACGCGGAGAAGGTGATCGCCGACCCGGTGGTCCGCAACCGCGGGACCATCGGCGGATCTCTGTGCCAGGCCGATCCGGCCGAGGATCTCACCACTGTCTGCTCTGTTCTCGACGCCACCTGCGTGGTGCGCGGGCCCGGTGGGCGCCGCGAGATCCCCATGTCCGAGTTCCTCGTCGGACCGTACGAGACGGCGCTCGCACACAACGAGATGCTCATCGAGATCGTGATACCGGTCCACGGTCACAGCTCCAGTGCGTACGCCAAGGTCGAACGGCGGACCGGAGATTGGGCGGTCACCGCGGCCGGAGCGGCCGTCACGGTGGAGGGCGGCGAGATCGCCCGGGCCGCTGTCGGCCTGACCGCGGTCAACCCGGATCCGTCCGGACTCTCGGATGTCGCCGACTACCTGACCGGACGTCCCCCGTCCGAGGAGGCGTTCGCCCAGGCCGGGCGGATGGCCGCGCAGGCCTGCGAGCCCGTCGCGGACGCACGCGGCACCGTCGACTACAAACGCCATCTCGCATCCGAACTCACGATCCGCACACTCCGTACAGCGGTCGACCGGGTGCTCCGCAGCGACGTGGAGCACGAGCCGACCGGAGAAGAGGCATAGCCATGCAGGTGAACATGACCGTCAACGGCGAGGCAGTGAGCGCCGAGGTGGAACCGCGCATGCTGCTGGTCCATTTTCTCCGCGACCAGCTGGGCCTGACCGGGACCCATTGGGGCTGCGATACCAGCAACTGCGGCACGTGCGTCGTCACCGTGGACGGCGATCCGGTGAAGTCGTGCACGATGCTCGCCGCGATGGCGAGCGGGCACGACGTCCGCACGGTCGAGGGCCTCGAACACGACGGCGAACTCGATCCCGTCCAGCAGGGCTTCATGCAGTGCCACGGACTGCAGTGCGGGTTCTGCACCCCCGGCATGATGATGACGGCGCGGGCACTGCTCGACCGGGAGGAGAGCCCGGACGAGGCCACGATCCGGGAAGCGATCTCCGGGCAGATCTGTCGCTGCACCGGGTACACCACGATCGTGCGCTCGATCCAGTGGGCGGCGGACCATCGGGCGGGCGAGGCCGCCGAGCCGGAACCGGCCGGCGACTTCGACGCGGAGGTCCAGGAGGACAAGACACGGGGCGCCGAGGGCGCACCGATGACAGTCGAGGAACACGCACCCACCGGAAGTGCATCATGACCACCGTCGAATCCCGTCCGCCGTCGGGCGGCGCCGACATCGTCGACAACGACAAGAAGCCCTGCGGCCACGGTCGCATGTTGCGCAAGGAGGACCCCCGCTTCATCCGGGGGCTCGGAAATTACGTCGACGACATCACCCTCCCCGGCATGCTGCACCTGGCGATCCTGCGGTCGCCGGTCGCGCACGCGCGGATCGTGAGCATCGATACCACTGCGGCGCAGGAACACCCGAAGGTGACGGCAGTGGTGACGGGCGCCGACCTCGCCGCGAAGAACCTCGCCTGGATGCCGACGCTGTCCAACGACGTGCAGGCCGTGCTGGCCACCGACAAGGTGCGTTTCCAGGGCCAGGAGGTGGCGTTCGTCATCGCCGAGGACCGGTATTCGGCCCGGGACGCGCTGGAACTGATCGACGTCGAATACGACATGCTCGATCCCGTCGTCGACGCGCGCGCCGCGCTCTCGCCCGATGCGCCGGTGATCCGCGACGACCTCGAAGGCAAGACGGACAATCACTGCTTCGACTGGGAGACAGGCGATGCCGCCGCGACCGAGGCCGTGTTCGCGAAGGCGGACGTGGTGGTGAAGCAGGAGATCGTCTACCCCAGGGTGCATCCGGCGCCGATGGAGACGTGCGGTGCGATCGCCGACGTCGACCGGGTGTCCGGCAAGCTCACCCTGTACACCACGTCGCAGGCCCCGCACGCGCACCGGACGATCTACGCCTTGGTCTCCGGGATCCCGGAGCACAAGATCCGGGTGGTGTCTCCGGACATCGGCGGCGGATTCGGTAACAAGGTCCCGATCTACCCGGGATACGTGTGTGCGATCGTGGCGTCGCTCGTGACGGGCAAACCGGTGAAGTGGATGGAGGATCGCAGCGAGAACCTGATGAGCACGGGCTTCGCACGCGACTACATCATGGTCGGCGAGATCGCGGCGACCAGCGAGGGCAAGATCCTCGCGATCCGCACGAAGGTGTTGGCGGATCACGGTGCGTTCAACGGCACGGCGGCCCCGGTGAAATATCCGGCCGGTTTCTTCGGCGTCTTCACCGGTAGCTACGACATCGAGGCCGCGCACTGCGCGATGACGGCGGTGTACACGAACAAGGCGCCCGGCGGGGTGGCGTACGCCTGCTCGTTCCGCATCACGGAGGCCGTGTATCTGGTCGAGCGGCTCGTCGACTGCCTGGCGTTCGATCTGAAGATGGATCCGGCGGAACTGCGGCTGAAGAATCTGCTGAGGCCGGAACAGTTCCCGTACACCAGCAAGACCGGGTGGGTGTACGACTCTGGCGACTACGAGACCACCATGCGCAAGGCCATGGACATGATCGGCTACCAGCAGTTGCGCGAGGAGCAGAAGGAACGCCGCGAACGCGGCGAGCTGATGGGAATCGGCATGTCGTTCTTCACCGAAGCCGTCGGTGCCGGACCCCGGAAGGACATGGACATCCTGGGCCTGGGCATGGCCGACGGCTGCGAACTGCGCGTCCACCCGACGGGCAAGGCCGTCGTGCGGTTGTCGGTGCAGACCCAGGGGCAGGGTCACGAGACGACGTTCGCGCAGATCGTGGCGGAGGAACTGGGGATCCCACCGGACGACATCGACGTCGTGCACGGCGACACCGACAACACGCCGTTCGGGCTCGGCACGTACGGCAGCCGGTCGACACCGGTGTCGGGGGCGGCCGCGGCGCTGGTGGCCCGCAAGGTGCGGGACAAGGCGAAGATCATCGCCTCGGGCATGCTCGAGGCCTCGGTCGCGGATCTGGAATGGGAGAAGGGCGAATTCCATGTGAAGGGCGATCCCTCGGCCAAGGTGACCATCCAGGACATCGCGATGCGGGCACACGGCGCCGGCGACCTGCCGGAGGGCATCGAAGGCGGACTCGACGCGCAGATCTGTTACAACCCCGAGAATCTGACGTACCCCTACGGCGCGTACTTCTGCGTCGTCGACATCGATCCCGGCACCGCCGTGGTGAAGGTGCGGCGGTTCCTCGCCGTCGACGACTGCGGCACCCGCATCAACCCGATGATCATCGAGGGGCAGGTCCACGGCGGCATCGTCGACGGCATCGGCATGGCACTCATGGAGATCATCGAGTTCGACGAGGACGGCAACTGCCTCGGCGGATCACTGATGGATTACCTGATCCCCACCGCGCTCGAGGTTCCGAAGCTCGAGACCGGATTCACCGTGACCCCGTCGCCGCACCACCCGATCGGCGCGAAGGGCATCGGCGAGTCCGCGACGGTCGGATCGCCCCCGGCCGTGGTGAACGCTGTCGTGGATGCGCTCGCCCCGTTCGGTGTCCGGCACGCCGACATGCCGCTCACCCCGTCCCGGGTGTGGGAGGCCATGCAGGGCCGCGCGACACCCCCGATCTGAATGTCGCCCGTCGGCTGCGAGGAGGCCCGATGGATCTGAAAGAGCGTGCGGCGCAACTGGCGCGCGACCGCAGGCCGTTCGTCCATGCGACTGTGGTGCGGGTGCAGCCGCCCACGTCCAGTCATTCCGGCGATGAGGCGATCCTCCTGCAGGACGGCACGATCGAGGGTTTCGTCGGCGGTCAGTGCGCGCAGAATTCGGTGCGCACGGCCGCCCTGGGGGCGCTGGCGACCAACGAGAGCGTGCTGTTGCGGGTCCTTCCCGACGGGGCCGTGCAATTCCCGGAGACTCCGGGCGCGTCCGTCGTGGTGAATCCGTGCCTGTCCGGCGGCGCCATGGAGATCTTCCTGGAGCCGCAACTGCCACCCCCGTTGGTGCGGATCTTCGGCACCACGCCGATCGCGCAGGCGTTGGGGGGCATATCGGAACTGCTGGGATTCACCGTCGAGCACGACGACGCCGGTTTCGAGCAGTTCTCCGGCACCACGGCGGTGGTGCTCGCCGGCCACGGCGGACCCGAAGGGGAGGTCATCCGTGCGGCGCTCGACGCCGGGATCGGGTATGTCGGGCTCGTCGCCAGCCGAACACGCGGTGGGGCCATCCTCGACACCCTGGGTCTCACCGAGTCCGAACGGTCGCGGGTACACACCCCCGTCGGTCTCGACATCGGGGCGCGGACGTCGGCGGAGATCGCGGTGTCGATCGCGGCCGAGTTGGTGCAGGAACTGCGGACCGCGGGACTTCGCGCGCCCGAGGGCGATTCGCATCCGCGGGCGGCGGTGACCGAGGCGGTCGATCCGGTGTGCGGGATGCGAGTCGTGGTGGGGCCGGATACCGCCCACCTGCGGCGGGACGGTGCCGACTTCTGGTTCTGCGGCCCGGGTTGCCGGACCTCGTTCGCGCGGGAGACGGGAGCGGTATGACGGAGGCGTTCGAGGACGTGGGGGACGTGGTCCGGCGCTTCGATGCCGAGGACTACCTTCTGGACTTCGGAACCGCGTCGGCCCTGTATCTCGCGGCAGCCCTGCGCCGCCCGCTCCTGCTCGAAGGCGAACCCGGAGTCGGCAAAACCACCGCGGCGAAGGCTCTCGCGACCGTCCTCGGCGCCCCGCTGATCCGGTTGCAGTGCTACGAGGGCCTCACCGCGAACGAGGCCCTCTACGACTGGAACTATCAGCGGCAGTTGCTCACCATCAGGCTGGCCGAATCGCGGGGCGACGGCCTGACCGAGGACGACCTGTTCACCGAGGAATTCCTGCTGGAACGTCCCATCCTCCACTGTGTGCGATATCGGGGACCGACCCCGCCCGTACTTCTGATCGACGAAATAGACCGAGCCGACGACGAGTTCGAGGCACTCCTCCTCGAATTCCTGGGGGAGGCATCGGTCACCGTTCCCGAACTGGGAACGTTCACGGCCGAACATCACCCCGTCGTCGTGCTGACGTCCAACCGGAGCCGCGACCTCCACGACGCGCTGCGCCGACGATGCCTCTACCACTGGATCGACTATCCGGAGCCGGTGCGGGCCGCCGCCATCGTGCGCCGCACGGTGCCCGCGGCGGCGGCGCCCCTCATCGAGCACGCCACCCGCTTCGTCGGCCGGGCCCGCGAACTCGATCTCGACAAGCCGCCCGGAATTGCCGAGACGATCGACTGGGTGTCCGCCCTCGCGGCGCTGGGGGTGGCCGATCTGGTTCGCGACGACGCGATCCAGAGCCTGAGTGCCCTCGCGAAGACCCCGGACGACCGCACAATAGTTCAGGACGCATTCGCGGACTACGCGCACGGCCTGGCCACCGGATGAGAGGCAACTGCCATGAAGATCGCCAACGAGTTCACCGTCAGCGCTCCGATCGAGCAGGCGTGGGAGGTGCTCAGCGACCTCGAGGAGGTTGCCCCCCTGCTACCCGGAGCTCAGATGACCGGGCGGGAGGGTGACGATTACCTGGGGAAAGTGAAGGTCAAGGTCGGCCCGGTGACCAGTGAGTTCAAAGGCAAGGCCGCGTTCGTCGTGCGCGATCCGAAGGAGCACCGCGCCGTGATCGACGCCCGCGGGAGGGACTCGCGCGGTTCCGGCAACGCGTCCGCGACGATCACCGCCCAGTTGCACGAGGTGGGCGACCGCACCCGCGTCACCGTGGACACCGACATGAAGATCGTCGGCAAACTCGCGCAGTTCGGCAGCGGAATGATCCAGCAGGTGTCGGAGAAACTCATGGGGCAGTTCGCGGAGTCGCTGGAAGCGAAGCTCGCCGGGGGACCCGCCGAGCAGGCCACGGCCGAGCCCGAGGCGGCCGGCACCACGAACCTCTCCGTGGCCCCGCCTGCCGCCGAACCGGCGCCGCTGGATCTTCTGGCGCTGTCCGGCGCGGGTGCGTGGAAACGGTACGCCCCCATTCTCGCTGCCATCCTCGCGGGAATCGTGGTCGTCCTCGTGGTGGGCCGCCGCAGGCGATGAGCGCGTCGGGCGTCCTGCGGGGCGTCGATCTCGCGGCGTTCGCGGTGGCACTCGTCGCCCGGTTGCGCTCCCGTGGTGTCGTCGTCTCGGCAAGTGGCCCCGCGGTGTTCGTGCAGGCGCTTCATCTGTCACCGGCGGGTTCGCGGTCGCGGCTGTACTGGTCGGCGCGTCTGACCCTGGTCAACCGCGTCGACGACCTCGCGTCGTTCGACGCGGTGTTCTCCGCGGTCTTCGATGACGCCGTGCTGTCCGTGGATCCGCACGCGCGACGCGCCGCGGCGGGACGAGAGAAGGCCCTCGCAGGTGTCCGCGACGGTCGCGACCGGCCCGGTGAGGCGCAGGACGTCGAGGGCGTGCCGTGGATGACACGACCGATGATGACCGGTGGCGACGACAGCGGCGAGGACGACCTTCACGACGCGCTCACCGCCGTGCCGGACACCCTGCCCAGCAGGCTCGTGGCCCGCGCCGACGAACCCTTCGCCCGATTCGACGCCGGCGACCTCCGGCTCCTCGGATCCTGGCTGGAACAGGCCACCGCCGCGTGGCCGTCCCGCCGCACCCGGCGTCGCGAAGTGCATCGCCGCGGCCGGCGTATCGATCTGCGCGCCACCATGAACCGGTCGAGGGCCACGGGCTGGGAACCGGTGGTTCTCGCGCGGAGCCGTCCCCGGAACCGCCCGCGGCGCATCGTGATGCTGTGCGACGTGAGCCGGTCGATGCAGCCGTACGCCGCGATCTATCTCCATCTGATGCGGGCGGCGGTGCAACGCCAGACCGCGGGCAGGCCGGAGGTGTTCGCGTTCTCCACGTCGCTGACGAGGCTCACGCCCGTGCTCGCCCACCGCAGCGCCGAGACCGCGGTCCGTAAGGCGAACGACAAGGTGGTCGACAGATTCGGTGGCACCCACATCGCGGGCAGCGTGAGCGAACTACTGGCGTCCCCGCACGGCAACGCGCTGCGCGGGGCAGTCGTGGTCATCGCGTCCGACGGCTGGGACAGCGACGACCCGAAGCGCCTGGCGCATGCCCTCACCAGGGTCCGTCGCCGCGCCCACCGACTGGTGTGGCTCAACCCCCGCGCCGGTGACCCCGACTTCCGGCCGCTCGCCGGATCGATGGCGGCTGCGCTGCCGTTCTGCGATGCCTTCCTCCCCGCGCACTCCGTGTCCGCGCTCCGCGACGTGCTCGACGTGATCGGCGGGATGGCATAGCGGGTGGCGCGATACCACCCCGAGGGTGCCTGGTCGCCGGCCCGTCCTTCGCCGAAGCTCTATGGACGGTGCACACCGCCCTTCAGCTCACAGGAGGAACCCACAATGTCGACTACCAGAACTTCCGCCAGAATCGTGGTCGCCATCGGGGCGATCCTCGCGGCTCTCTCGATTTCACTGGTGGGAACGGCCGAATTCGCCGGCGCCAGACCATGTCAGAACGATTGTCACGCGCCGGTTCCCAAACCGCCGGTCGACGGCTGCCAACTCTGCAATCCCAACCCACCGCCTCCGCCGCCCCCGCCGCCACGGTAGGGAAGAGTTCGGCATGCCAGACACGCGCCTCGGCCGCACGGTCGGGGCGCGTGTCGCGTTGTGGGCAAACCGCGCCGGCAGCGCTGGCCGAGTGCCCCGACTAATCCTCCGCGCCACCGGGATCCGGCTCGCCTTCGGCCTCGTCCCGGTCGGCCCACTCCAGCAGCGGTTCGAGCGAGAACACGGCGTCGTCGATTCCGGCATGCAGGTCACCGAGTTTCGCGAAGCGGTCGGGGACGGTGGCGATGGTGAACTCGTGCGGGTCCACGTCGTCGATCTCGTCCCACGTCACCGGTGTGGACACGGTCGCGTCGGGCACACCCCGCACCGAGTACGCGCTGGCGATGGTGTGATCGCGGGCGTTCTGGTTGTAGTCGACGAACAGTTTGCGCGGATCCCGGTCCTTCCGCCACCAGGTGGTGGTGACGTCCTGCGGGGCCCGGCGCTCCACTTCGCGGGCGAAGGCCAGCGCGGCCCGCCGGACGTCGCCGAAACCCCAGTCGGGCCGGATCCGGACGTAAACGTGCATGCCGCTTCCGCCCGACGTCTTCGGCCAGCCCGTCGCGCCCACTTCGTCGAGCACCTCGTGCACCACCCCGGCCACGCGCTGCACTGTGTCGAACCCGCACTCGGGCATCGGATCGAGATCGATCCGCCACTCGTCGGGACGTTCGACGTCAGCGCGGCGCGAGTTCCACGGATGGAACTCGACCGTGGACATCTGCACCGCCCAGATCACATCCGCCAGGTGCGTCACGCACAGTTCGTCGGCGTGACGGTTGTACCGCGGAAACGTCACCCGCACCGTCTGGACCCAGTCGGGCGCACCGTGCGGCAACCGCTTCTGGTGGACCTTCTCGCCGCTCAGGCCGTCCGGAAAGCGGTGCATCATGCAGGGGCGTTCGCGCAGGGCGCGCACGATCCCGTCGCCGACGCTCAGGTAGTAGTTCGCGAGGTCGAGCTTCGTGGCACCGGTCGCGGGGAAGTAGACGCGCTCCGGGTGCGAGATCCGCACGGTCCGGTCGCCGACCTCCAGTTCGACAGCGGGAGCCTTGCTCTTGCCGGTCGCCATTCAGTCAACTTAACCCGCGTTCGATCCCTTCCGCCCTGTTTGCAGACGGTTTCGCTGGATTCACAGGCAATAGCGCGTGAATCCGGCCAATGTCCGTGCGTCTGTGGGGCGGGGGTCAGAAGCCGGGCGCCCGGCCGCCGTTCCACAGTTGTTCGGTGACGTCGTGGAAGCAGACGAGGGTCACCGGATCGTCCTCCCGACGGAGAATGGGCCGGCTGACGAGTGCACGCACTCGGGACCCGTCCTGATGTGTGAGGTCGACGGGTGCGGTGTCGGACTCGCGGAGGTGCTCGACCGCGTCGGCACCTGTCGGTGCGTCGTCCAGGGCGAGGAGTTCGGACACCGGGTGTCCGCGCAGTGAAGCGACGGGATAACCCAGCATCTCCTCGAAAGCACTGTTCGCGTGGACGACGGTGCCGTCGCTCTCGACCGCCAGGACGGGAACCGGAAGGCGTTCGAGCAGGACGAGGGCGGGTAGCTGCTCGAGGTAGCCCAAGGGAGTTTCCGGGGTCGGGCGACGTCTCTCCTCATGCTCTGCCTGTGCGCTCACAGACCTATACTCTCACCGATTCCGACCGCTCGTCCCGTTGTCGCCGCAGACGGCGATTCAGCGGTGCGCGGACTCGACCATCGGTTCGGTCGCGAGGATCCGTCCGTCGCCGCTGACAATGGTCAGGGCGGACGGGGTCAGCCGGTACTGGGTGCCGCCGTCGCCGGTGGCCACGAAGCCGGTACCGCTCGAGATCGGATCGTCGACGGAGATGGCGGCGCCGTCGCTGATGCGCACGCCCTGGTAGTAGTAGCGGCCCACTCCCGTCTCGCAGACCACGACGAGAGACTTCGTGGTGCGACCGATGAACACCGCCGGGTTGGTGTAGTTGCAGCGCGCGTCGGACGGGGCCAGGAAACCTTGCCGATCGGCGCCCGACACCTCGCCGACGATCGTCGGCGGGGGAGCCGTCGTCGTACGCGGCGTCGTCACGGCAGGCGGGACCGTCGCCGGAGCCGCGGACGCGGCGGGTACGTCCTCTGTGGCCGAGGCGCGCACCTGACTGCTGGTGGCCGCGGCGACGGTGGATGCGTCCGGTGTGTTCCGATCCAGCACGAGCCATCCGACCACCCCGCCGAGGACCAGCAGCGCAATCACCAGCACGGTCACCGTCACCGGCAGGGCCACCGACCGTCGTGCCGGCGGGGCGTAGGGAGTCGACGGGTAATACGGCGCCGCCGGGGGCTGCGCAGGTGGTTCGCCGTGGAATGCGGTCGGCGGGTAGACCGGTGGACGGCCGCGGTCGTCGACGCGCGTCGGTTCGGACCGCATCCCCGACGAGGGTTCCGGGCGGGTCGCGATGTCGGGTTCGGTCCTCCGCTCGCGAGCGGTCAACGCGGACCGGGCGGCGGCCGCGAAGTCGCCGGCCGTCGGGTACCGATCGCGGGGGTCCTTCGCCAGGCCTCGGGCGATCACCTCGTCGAACGCGGCGGGCACGTCGGGTCGAATCGAGCTGGGGCTGGGCACCGGCGTCGTGAGGTGGGCGCGGATCGCGCTGCTGATGCTGTTGGACGGGAACGGGATGGACCCCGTGAGGCATTCGTAGAGGACACACGCCAGCGAGTAGACGTCCGCGCGGGCATCGACCGGCGCATTGTCGAACCGCTCGGGCGCCATGTACGCGTAGGAGCCGACGGCACTGCCGAGCGTGGTCAGGCGGAGGTCGGAACTCGAGTGCGCGATACCGAAGTCGACGAGGTACGCGAACTCCCCGGCGGTGACGAGGATGTTCTCCGGCTTGACGTCGCGGTGGATGAGACCGTCGGTGTGCGCGGCGTCGAGCGCCGCCGCGATCTGGTCGACGATCGCGACCGCGTGTGCGGGACCCATCGGGCCCCGTGTGCGGAGCAGTGAACGCAGATCCTGTCCCACGACCAGGCGCATGTCGATGTACAGCACACCGTCGATTTCGCCCCAGTCGTGAATCGGAATGACGTGCGGCTCCTGCAACCGCGCCGCGGCATGCGATTCGCGTCGGAACCGCTGCTGGTAGGTGGGGTCCTTCGCGAGGTCGACGTCGAGGATCTTGAGGGCGACGGTGCGATCCTTGGTGGTGTCGTACGCCTCGTACACCTCACCCATTCCGCCTCGTCCGAGCAGAGCCCTGAGATGGTATTGCCCGAACTGCGAGCCGACCCGTGTACCTGCCGCCATTGCCACCCCCCTCGAAGCCGGAAACAGCACGATACACGCAGATGTCGCGCTGTCCTGGGACGCTCGCGACACCCGCCGCACCCGCGACGCGGCCAGAGATCGTTCGGAAAATCCGTTGCTCGACCTCACCGCTGTCCGTAGTGTCACGTGGCTTTGTCAACCCGTTCACAGAAGGAGTTCACCTCGACATGGAACCCGTCACCGAACGCGACATCAGGTCGTCGTTCATCAACTGCTCCAAAGGCGACGCCAAGCGTCTGCCCGTCCCTCGGGATCTGGACGATCGGCCCTGGGACGACCTCGACTTCCTCGGCTGGAGTGACCCGTCGTTTCCCGGCCGCTGCTATGTCGTCGTGCCGCGAGACGGTGGTCTGGTCGGCGTCGCGCTGCGCTACGAAACGGGCGGTTATCGCCGCGCACAGATGTGCACCGTCTGCATGACCACGCACGCCAACGGCGGCGTCTCGCTGATGACCGCGCGCAAGTCGGGTGAATCCGGACGCCGCGGCAACTCGATCGGCACCTACATGTGCGCCGATCTCGCCTGCTCGCTCTACGCGCGCCGGAAGAAGTCGCCCGCGCTGGGCAGGCAGTACCGCGAGGATCTCGAGCCCGAGGAGCGGATCGCGCGGGTCCGCGACAACCTCGATGCCTTCATCGCGAGGGTCTACGGCTGACCGACCCGACACCCACCCACCGTGCAGCTCGGTAGCTGCTGACAAGAATCGGAGGTAGATGCCATGCGCCGACATTCGAGGAACCCACTTCCCGGTGGACCCCGAGTTCGGAGACACTGCAACGAGACTCGGGGTGTTCGGGACTCCTCTCCGGTCGAGACGGCCCGGACGCTAGCGGGACCGTCCTGTCCGGAGAGGATTCCCGAACTACGCTCGTCGACGCCGAGAACTGAAGTGGGCAAACACCTTCGCCATGATCGGGGTGGTGACGAGCATGATGACCAGGCGCAACACCTGAGCGGCCGCGACGAACGTGACATTGGAGGCGGTGGATGCCGAGACGGCCAGCACCGCCGCCAGGCCACCGGGCGTGGTGGCGAGATAGGCCTCGAGCAGGCTCGCGCCGGTGAGGTGGGAGAGTAGGACGCCCAGCCCGGCGCAGGCCGCCCCGACCAGCAAGGTGAGCAGCGCCGCGTACGGCAGGATTCGTCCGATCGCCCGCAGGCTCGCCCGGTCGAACGCGAGCCCAGCCTGCCAGCCGATGAGGATCAGCGCGGCGGTCATCAGCATCGGCGGGACCGCGACCGCGTCGCTCCAGCCGCCGAGTTCGAACCCGGCACTCACGGCCAGCGGACCCAATGTCGCGGGCGCGGGTAGTCGCACGAGTGACGCCACAGCGGTGCCGCCCACGATGAACAGTGCCAGGAATGGCAGGGTCACATACCATTCGGACCCGCCGCCCTCGGTGCCTGTCACGGTGTCTGCACCGGTATCCGCGCGGAAGCCGAACGTGACGATCATCGGCATCGACACGACGACGAGCGCCACCCTCAGATACTGCACCACTGCGACGACCCGGTCGTCGCCGCCGAGTTCGCGGGCCATCGCGACGAGTCCGGTGGCGCCGCCCGCAGTCATGGAGAGGGATCCGGTCACCGCGTCCACGTCACGGTGCAGCGCGAGGAGGGCGCCGGCCGCCACGCTGAGCGCGAGAGTCGCGGCCGCGATCGAGACCACCGGCACCCACATCGAGCCTAGGGCGGCGATCGTGTCCCGGTGCACCATCAGTCCGACGGCGCTCGCCAGCACTCCCTGGGCAAGCTTCCCCAGCGGGCGGGGCACGCGGGACGGGCCCCAGCCGGTGACGGCCAGGGTCGCCGCGACGATCAGAGCCGAGAAGAGACCGGCCGCTGTCAGTCCGACGCTCTCGCCGAGCGCCCAGCCGCCGATCGAGAGTGCGATCAGTGCGGCCCACCGAAGTCCGTGACGGCGCAGTTCGGACGCGCGCGTCGGCACGGATCGTTCGGTGGATTGCACGTCGTTCACGTGTGGACGCCTACTTCGGGATGCTGTTCCTGTTCTATGGTGCGCATTAGCGTATACCTTAGCTCATACGGTGGTGAACGTTAGGATGTATGCATGGCGCGCGAAAGCAAGAGCGAACAGGTATACGTGCAGCTCAAACAGGACATTCTGAACGGGACCCTGTCTCCGGGGCAGTCGCTGAGTGCTATCGACGTGGGCACGCGGTTCTCGGCGTCTCGCACCCCGGTGCGTCAGGCCTTCCTTCGGCTCGAAGCAGACGGGCTGGTCTCGCTCACCGACCGGCAGGGGGCACGCGTCGCTCCCATCTCCATCAAGAGTGTTCGGGACCTGTTCGAGCTACGCATCCTGCTCGAGGCGGCCGCGGCGCGCATGGTCGCCGAGGCCGTCGGCCGGGACACCGCGGCCCGGCAGCAATTCGACGAGGTAGCGGACGCACTCGGGGCGATCTCGGAGGAGGACCCGTCCGAGTCCCGGCGGGATCGTTTCTACGAACTCACCGAAACGTACGACCAGGCGGTGATCGCGCACACCCGGAACTCGCAACTGGCCCGATCGATTGCCGAACTCCGGCCGCACACGGAGAGACTGCGCAACATCGCCCACTCCCACCCGGACCGTCTGGACGTCTCGCTGGCGGAGCACCGGGCGATGTGCCGTGCGATCCTCGCCGGCGACGGACCGGCGGCTGCCGCGGCCTGCACCGAGCACCTGACCCAGACGCAGAAGACCATCCTCGACGCGGTCGTCGATCCGCAGGGATCGGCCGTCGCCATCGACCTGGTCACCGCGTAGTCGGCACGGTCAGAGCGCGAGGATGGCGGGGACGCTGAGGACTGCCACGTAGTACCCCATGAACAGGACGCCTGCGTGGATCGTGAACGCCCGCGACAGCAGGCCTCCGAGGAGTCCGACTGTGAGGGTGACGGCGAGTCCGAGGATGCCGCCCTCCCACACGCTGATGACGACGACCGCCGCTTCGTGCAGGGAGCGCTCGTGCTCGCCAGCGCCCAGAACATCGAACGTCGCGCGTTCTCCTGCCGGCTAGCTGCGTTCGGGTAGGTAGCCCGGTCTAGTACTTCGGTCTATGTCGGATACTCTGGGTGTGCCTCGTGCTCGGCGAGCGAAAGGGTCTGCACATGCGAAGCGACGACGACGCCCGGAGCGGTGGTCCTGCTCCGATGCCCCGGCAGGCCGTGACCATGCAGGACATTGCCGACCGCGTGGGGGTGTCGAAGGCATTGGTCTCCATGGTGTTTCGGCGCGTTCCCGGACCGAGTGCCGAGACGCGGAAGCGGGTCCTCGACGTCGCGGACGAGCTCGGGTACCGGCCGAACCGTACGGCCGCACTGATGTCGCTCCGGCGGACCCACCTCGTGGGTGTGATGGCGGATATTCGCAACAGCTTCCACGCCGAGATGGTCGAGTACATCGTCGCCGCCGCCGACGACCACGGGTACGAGGTGGTGCTCGGTGCGCTGACTCCCACGCACGCCGAACCGAAAGTCGTCGAAACGCTGCTCGATTTCCGCTGCGAAGCCTTGATCCTGCTCGGCACCGAACTCGGCACCGACGTTCTCGACACGCTCGGGGAGCGGGTACCGGTGGTCGTGGTCGGTCGCCGCGTCGGAGACGGCGCCGTCGACGTCGTGCGCACAGCGGACGGCAAGGGGATCGGCACCGTCGTCGACCATCTCGTGGAGCTGGGGCATCGCCGAATCACGCACCTCAGCGGTGGTACGGGCACGATTGCGGCCGACCGGAAGTCGGGGTACACCCGTGCCATGCGTCGTCACGGACTCGACATCGACGTCGTCGAGGGCGACTTCACCGACAGCGCCGGAACGGTCGCCGCGGAGACGCTGCTCGGGCGGTCGCAGCTTCCCACCGCGGTGATCGCGGCCAACGACCGCAGTGCCATCGGGCTGATCGGCGAACTGCGGAGCCGGGGCGTGCGTATTCCCGAAGACGTCTCGGTCTCCGGATATGACGACAGCGTGCTCGCCCAGCTCGCGCACATCGATCTGACGTCGGTCAATCAGCAACCGCGGGAGCAGGCCGCCACGGCGGTGGACGCGGTCATCCAGCGGCTGGACCGGGGGAGGACCGAATCGGTCGCGACCGTCCTCCGCCCGCGGCTCGTCGCGCGCCGTACCACCGGGCCCGCGCCCGAGCCGATGGAAGGATCCCGGTCGGGCGTGTCCTGACCTGCGGCGGCCGTCAGTGTTCGGCGGGCCGGGATTCCTCGGCCGGCGCGGGCAGTGTGCCCAGATCGTGGGCTGAGGTTATGTACCCCCTGCACTCATTTGCACCGCTCAGAGGCAGACGCTGTGTCTGTAGTTGTGAACACGATAGAGATCCGCGTCCGGATTCATCAGCGGACAGACCCGATGGGACGGACGCAGGTCAGGAAGTTCGAGGGCCGGTGCCGGGGATGGGCACGGTCATGGCCCGAGGTGCTCAGAGCGAGGTGACTGCCCGCGGGCCTGGGCCGGGTTGACGCGTCCGGTCAGAATGCTGCCGATCGTGACGCCGACCAAGAGGGCGGCGGCCGCGGTCAGCCCGAGCCTCGAGTCGATGTGGACGCCTCCACCGGACGCGAGTTTGGTGATCAGGGACAGGCCGGCGACGGTGAGGAAGAACGGTTGCAGGGTCGCGGCGAAGGCGTGTTGCGGCCACCGGGTGGCGAGCGCGTAGATCGTCATCGGTGGTGCGGCGACCCCGGCGGTGGTGTTCATCAGCCCGGACACGAAACCCGCGGCCACTACCGGGGTTCGGCGATCGTCGTGGTGGCGCAGGCGCCGACGAGTCAGCACGGTGGCGGTGAGCCCGACGAGGACGCTGACCCCGACGACGAGGGCCAGCCACGACGCCGGGACCGCAGCGACCAGCACGGCGCCGGGTAGGACGCCGAGGGTCGCCGCCGCGGTCAGCATCCGGTAGCGGCGCCAGTCCACGTCGCGGCGCACGACACCGAAGATCAGTGCGGCCGAACAGATGCTGCAGAGGTTGACCAGCAGCACCCCCGTGGCGGGGCCGAGGAGCAGCGTGAGCAGCGGGGCGGAGACGAGCGCGAGACCGGTACCGCTGAGCCGCTGCAGGACGGCGCCGACCATCACCGCTGCCGCGACCGCCGCCCCGAGCAGGAGCGCGCTATCGATCAACTGGTGCGTTCTCCGACGCCGATCTCCATCAGGTCTTCGCCGACGATCAGGTCGCCGGAGAAGCCGGCGGCCGCGGCCTGCCATCGTTCGGTCGGGTTGTTTCCCGGTGCGAGGTGGGAGAGGACCAGTGTCTTTACGCCGGCTTCCTCGGCGACCGGGCCGACCTGCTCGATGGTGGTGTGCGAGTGCAGGAGGTGTTCGATGAACCCTTCTTCTTCCGGGCTGTACGGCGGTTCGCCGTAGAGGGCTTTGACCCAATCGGCGTCGATCACCTCGTGGACGAGGATGTCGGCACCGGTGGCCAGGGTGATCAGGTTGGGATTGGGCGCGGTGTCGCCGGAGAAGACGATGGACCCGTCGTCGGTGTCGAAGCGGAACGCGAAGGCCGGGTAGACGGCGCCGTGATCGACCAAGGTGGCGGTCACCTTGACGCGGTCGTCCTCCATCACCAGGAACGGGTCCATGACCGGGAACTGGTTGGTATTGGCCCGGGCCCCGACTTCGGTGGGAATCGGGATGTCGTGGGTGCGGATGAGCTTGTCGAGACTGGGTTTACCGGAATCGCGGAGCCGGTCGTTGATGTCGGTGGCGAATGCCTGGGTGAGGTAGTTGGTCATGTCCACCGTGCCGGGGGTGGGGTTGGTGGGGTTGACGACCGGGACGTCGGTGGTGCCGGAGATCGGGGGTAGGGCACCCCGGTCACCGGGTCCGTAGACCTCGACGGGTGCCGGCCCGGGCAGGCCCTGGTACCAGCCGGAGAGAACGATGTTGAAGTAGTCCATGGTGTGATCGGAATGCAGGTGCGTCAGGAAGACGCTGCGCAGGCCCTCGTAGCCGTGGAAGTCGCCCTCCTTGCCGAGGTTGGCCAGCCGGAGTTGGTGTGCGACACCCATTCCGCAGTCGACCAGGTAGAACGCGCCGTCCACGACGACGGCGGAGGCGATCCCGTGCCGGGTCTTGTCGCCGCTGTTGTGCGGGGCGATCCAGGTCATCGGTCCGCCGGCGGTGCCGAGCAGGGCCAGTCGGGTGCGGTGCGAGCGTGCGTTGTCGACGTAGTCGAAGGTGCCGGTGCTCGCCGCGGAGGTGGTGTCGGCGGAGGAGCACCCGGCCAGCGCGGTCGCGGTCCCGAGTGCCATGACGCCGGCGAGCAGTCCGCGGCGGGAGAGCGAATGTTGGTGAGCCTCATGGATGAGGTTGCACATCGAAATAGTCCTTCGCTGAAATTCGGCACGGCGGGCATCGGCAGGGGCGCGCGCAGCGCGGCATTGCCGGAGCGGCCGTGGAAGTTGGTGTCGACGCGGGTGCGGAGACCGGAGGCGCGGGTGCGCCGATCGGGGTTCGCATGGGGTAATTCAGGATGCGAGCGGTGCGGACCGGGCGGTGGTGGGGTTCTTCGTCCCGGCGCGTTCGCGTTCGGTCATTCCGCCCCACACCCCGTGCGGTTCGGGGGTGTTCAGGGCATGGGCGAGGCAGTGCGGCCGCACCGGGCAGCCGCCGCAGATCTTCTTGGCCGCGTTCTCGCGGCGGATCCGTGATCCGGCGGTTTCGCCGTCGGGAGCGAAGAAGGTGGCCGAACCGGTGGTGCGGCATCGGGCGTGGAGTTGCCAGTCCCAGAATTCGGTGACGGCGATCAGCTTGGCTTGCTGCCGCGAGAGCAGAGTCGACGGCACGGTGATTCTCCTCGGGGCCCCGGTGACGGTCCGCCGCCGGGCACACGGATATTTGCGGACGTGGTTGTCCGTGGCCGGCCGGAGGGGTGGGTGCGCCACGCTCCCCGCCCTCACCGGCCGGCGACGGTCAGCAATTCCTATGCAGGGATGGGGGTGCCCCGGTGGGTTTCGCTGAGCTCGGCCGGGCGCGCGGATTGTCCGGAGCCCGGATCCTTGTGGAAGACACCGTTCTTCATGATGCCGACGATCTTGGACTGGTCCTGCAGGATGGTGATGTCCTCGAGCGGGTCACCGTCGATCAGGATCATGTCCGCGTAGAACCCGGCCTTGACCTGCCCGAGGTCGTCGGGCATCCGCATGATCTGCCCGCCGAGGGCGGTGGCCGAGAGCAGGGTGTCCTTCGGGGAGAACTCGAGCAGTTCGACGAAGTGCTGCAGGTCGCGGGCGTAGGTGCCGTGCGGGGTCCACGCGAAGCCGTAGTCCCCGCCGGGCAGCACCCGGATGCCGCGTTCCTTCATCTTCTTCAGCGCCTCGATCGCACAGTCGAGTTCGTGCTGGTATCCGGCAGCTTCGGCGGCCTCGGGGGGATACCCGAACGCTTCGGCGTCGTGCAGGGTGGCGACCAGCCAGTTCAGCCCGGGTGCGACGAAGATGCGGTCCTTCTGCTCTTCGAGCATGTCCAGACCTTCCTCGTCGGTGAAGGAGGCGTGGTAGATGATGTCGACGCCGTTGCGCAGCGACATCTTCACGCTCTCCCCGGACCTGGCGTGTGAGCACACCCGCAGTCCGCGGCGGTGTGCCTCGGTGACCGCGGCCGCGGTTTCCTCGTCCGAGAAGTAGTTGTCCTCGGCGTGCTGGTTGCCGGTGATCTCCTCGCCGGACATGCTCAGCTTCACCAGGTCCGCACCCAGATCGACGTTCCGCCGGACGGCCTTGCGCATCTCCTCGGGCCCGTCGGCGAAGGCGGTGATGCCCTTGACCAGGGCGCCGCCGGTGACCGCGATCTCCTGACAGTTCGCCAGGTAGCGGGGGCCGGGGATCTGGCCGGCGTTGATGGCGTTGCGGATGACCACATCCAGGCGCGGCTTGGCGGCCGCGGCACCGACACACATGGTGTAGCCGGAATCGATGTAGGTCTGCGCCGACCGGGCACACAGCAGGGTGTGTTCCTCGACGCCCATCGTCCCGAGACCGGGCAGGTCGGCGGAGTTGACCCAGGAGAAGTGGGTGTGAGCATCACACAGACCCGACATCAGGAACTTGCCCTGGCCGTCGATGACCCTCGCGCCTTCGCGAGGCAGATCTCCTGTGCCCTTACGGACCTCGGCAATGCGTTCGCCTTCGACCAGCACCTCACCCTCGTACGGGTCGGAGCCTGTGGAGTCGAAGATCCGAACGTTGGTGAAAAGGATGGACTGATCGGGGGTGTTGGCTGACGTCATTGTCGCCACTCCTTTCTTCGGAGAAGCTCAGGGCTTGTTCAGGAATTCCTGGAGCCGGTTGGTGACAGCACTGGGATCTTCGAGGGAGTGCCAGTGGCCCACCCCGTCGAGCACGTGCTTCTGGGCGTTGGGGTAGATCGAGAGCAGTTCGTCGTTGACCGCGACCGGGCTGACCTTGTCCTCGTCGCCGGTGAGCAGCAGCACCGGGACGTCGATCGAGGAGAAGTCGGGTTCGACGGCGGCGGCGAGGGCCTCGCAGGCGCTCGCGTAGCCCTCGGGGTTCTGGCCGAGCAGCAGTTCGCGGACCAGGGCCACCGACGACGGGCGGGTGCTGTGCGTTTCCTGCGACAGCGCCGCGGCGACGATGGTGTCGGCGACGGCGGACATGCCGGCTTCACGGACGGTGCGGGCGCGGGCGCGGGTGGCGGTTTTGGCTGCCTCCGGCTGAGCGCGGACCGCGCCGAGCAGCGCGACCTTGCTGACACGCTGCGGGTACTTGGCGGCGAAGGTGTTCGCGACCAGGGTGCCCATCGAGTGCGCGACCATGGCGGTCTGCTCGATGCCCTCGGCGTCGAGCAGTGCGCGCAATTCCTCGACCCAGTTGTCGATGCTCGCGGGCCCGGCGAACGGGGAGCGGCCGTGACCGGACAGGTCGTAGCGCAGCACGGTGTGGGTTTCGGCGAGCGTCGCGACCTGCGGCTCGTACACGGTGGTGGCACCGCCGAGGCCGTGGATCAGCACGACCGCCGGTCCGCTGCCGGTCTTCTCCACGAACAGCTCGCTGGTCCCGGCCGGGGTGAGGTGGTCCACCGGGGCCGGAATGCCGATGCTGTTGCGCAGCTCGCCGAGGCCGGGGGCGGAGACGATCACCTCGTCGCCCTCGACCAGGTACTTCGGCGGGTCGAAGCCGATACCGACGCCGACCGGGGTGCCGGTGGCGATCACGTCACCGGGTTCGAGGGTGATGCCGGCCGAGAGCGTCTCGATGATGGTGGGCACGTCGAAGATGAGCTGGGCGGTGTTGGTGTCCTGCCGGAGCTCGCCGTTGACCCGGGTCTGCAGCTGCAGGTCGTTGATGTCGATCTCGTCCGCGGTGACGGCCCAGGGGCCGAGCGGGCAGAACGTGTCGAGGGACTTGCCGATGAACCACTGCTTGTGGTCGCGCTGCAGGTCGCGGGCGGTGACGTCGTTGATGAGGGTGTAGCCCCACACGTAATCCATCGCGTCGTCGCGGCTCACCTTGGAGGCACGCCTGCCGATGATGATGCCGATCTCGCCCTCGTAGTCCAGCGCGGAGGTGATGTCGGTGTGCGGGTCGACCGGATCGCCGGAGGCGATGACCGTGGCGGCGGGCTTGGTGAAGACCACCGGGTACTGCGGAACGTGCTGGCCGTCCGCGGAGCCGGTCGCGTCGAACCCACTCTTGGCGAACTCGGCGGCGTGCTCGGAGTAGTTCCGGCCGACGCAGAACACGTTGCGGTGCGGGGTGATGGGGGCGAGCAGCTTTCCGCCCTCGGCGGGGGTGCTGGTGCTCAGCCGGCCGAGCGCGGCCCGGCCGCCGGCGATGATCTCCTGCAGCTCGCGCACTGGGGCACCGGTGTCACCGAACTGCACGGGCAGCGCAGCTCCGTTCGCGTCCACAGCGCAGACGACCGCGCCGTTCTTACCTTGAATCCGCGCGAAGCGCATGAGACCTCCTGTAAAACCAATGTGAACCAAACCGGGTTGCGGTTCGTATTGGTTACGATAGGTCGCCGATGCTGTGACCGTCAACACTTGATTTTTCCGAGTGTTGGCAGGAAAGCTATAAACCAAGCCCTTATAATTGGTTCGAATTGGTTCGTCGAGAGGAGTTGTTGTGACCCTGGCTGTGGGACCTACGGCTGCCGCTCTGCGGCACATCGAAGCCCTCGTCGCCGAGCGGCAGTTGGGCCCGGGCGACAAGCTGCCGACCGAGCGGGAACTGGCCGCCGACGCCGGTGTCAGCCGTGCCGTGGTCCGGTCCGTCCTCGAGGACCTCGAACACCGGGGAACGGTGGTGCGCTACGTCGGCCGGGGCACGTTCCTCGCCCCGCGGGAGACCGTCGACCCGGAGACGGCGAACCATCCCAGCCCCAGCGAAATCATGAGCTCGCGGCTGATCCTCGAACCGGAGCTGCTCCCACTGGCAGTGGCCGCGGCGACCCGCGACGACATCGAGGAAATGCGGCGCTGCCTGCGCGGCGGGGACGGCGCCCGATCCTCGGAAGAGTTCGAGAGGTGGGACACCGCGCTGCACCACAGCTTCGCGCTCGCCACCCACAACATCGTCCTGATCGGGGTCAGCCAGCTCCTCATCGACAGCCGTCAACAACCGATCTGGGGCGGACTGAAGAAACGCACCTTCAACCCCGAGCTGCACCGCGAATACTGCGGCGAGCACGAGGACATCGTCGACGCCATCGCCGACCGGGACCCGGACAGCGCCCGCACCGCGATGCGGACGCATTTGCGGCACGTCCGCACGACCCTGTTGGGCGACAACGCCTGACCGCACCACCCACAGCACTCACCCGCGAAACGTCGACCGCTCATTTGCGGCGTCCAGGCAAGGTGTCATTTCTTGCCGTGGAGCGAAACCGTCGCATTCGAGAGTGTGTTTCGCTCGTTGTCCTCTGTGTGCGCGCCGGGATGCGGTGAGGTCCTCGCGCAGTTCGGCGATGAAGTGGCCTTGTTCGAGTGTGCGCTGCCGTAATGGCGTGATCTCGTTAGCAAGACAATCATGTCGGCTTGCAGGCGTTGGTGATCGCCGACGTCGACGACGGAGTGGACAAGTGCGCTACCGAGATAGTGCTGTCGCTGCCGCTGGAGTTCCTCGATCGTCGCCCGTAACTGCGTGATGACGGTTTTCTGCTCGGAGATCTTAGTGGCGAAAGTCTGGTTCTGGGCTCGTAGCCCGTTGATGCTGGAGTGCTCTGATGAGGCTGGCTCTGGGTGGTTGCGGAGTTCAGTGGCGGCGGTGTCGACGAGCCGGCGCAGGTTTGGATGGGCGTAGATGAATTCGCGGGAGACGCCCGCGTGCCTGGCGACGGTTGACTTGTTGATGCATGCCTGCGGGTGCTCGAGGAGCTCGGCGAGGGCATCGAGGACGGCCTGTTTCTTCTGGTCACTTCTGGCGGTGTTGTAGTGGATCAGGCCGGCGATCGCCGTCGGGGTGGGGGTACTCATGGCTGGTGCACTGCCTTCAGGTGATGGCGAAGGTCGATCCGCCTAGCCGTGGTGGCGCGGCGGCGGATGTCGGCCGATGCCCGAGACGCCGTAGAGGCCTCTGTAGGCGGGTCGGGGCGCGCCCGGATCGAGGACCGACCGGGTAGCCGACCAGAGACCGTCGGCGAACAGCGCGCGGATACCGTGTCCCGCCGGCTCGGTCCCTACCAGTCGGCGGCCGGTGACGATCCGCACCCGGGCCTGGGCGGCGCACTCACGCAGCACCTCGACCAGGGAACCCCGCATCAGCGTCGTACTGTGCAGCGGATCCCCCGACAGCCGTCCGCGCGGAACTTCCGCCAGTAGCCTCCCGGTGCCGGACCACATCCGCCTGCGACGACCTCCATACGTCCTCCCGACTTCGCATTCACTGAAGAGATTTCAGTGAAATTGCATTCAATATCTGCACGCCAAGGGTGCTCGTCAAGGGGTGCGGCCCGCTGGCCCGGATCGCCGAGTCGGGGCTTGACAGGGTGTCGTGATTCAGCTCATAGTAGTCGTACTAGACCGGTTAAATAGACCGAACTAGCCGGAGGGCGTCTTCACTCATCCGTGCGGGTGTCTGCGGGTAGCCGACCTGCACTCCCGCCGGGTCACCATCACACCGAAAGGCTTCCACTCATGACTTCCCACTCGATTGGTGTCGCCGTCATCGGCGGCGGCATGGCCGGACGAGCACACGCCGCCGGATATCGCATGGCGTCGACGCTGTTCGGAACCGACCGCCCCGACGTGCGTCTGGTTGCGATCGCCGACACCAACCAGGCCGTCGCCGACGACACCGCGAAGCGGTACGGGTACGAGCGGGCCGAGTACAGCTGGCAGACCATCGCCGAATCGCCGGACATCGACGCCGTGAGCGTCGTCGTCGCCAACCAGTTGCACCGGGAGATCGTCGAAGGGCTCCTCGCCGCGGGGAAGCACGTGCTGTGCGAGAAGCCCCTGGCCGGGTCCATCACGGACGCCGAGGCCATGGTCGCGGCCGCTGCGGATGCCGACACGATCGCGACGGTCGGGTACACCTACCGCCGGTCGCCGGCCATCCAGGCGATCCGTGACGAACTCGCGACGGGCCGCCTCGGCGACATCATCCACTTCAACGGGCATTACTGGTGCGACTACGGCCTCGACCCCGCCTCGCCGATCACCTGGCGGTACCGCGGCGGTCCCGGAACGGGCGCGCTCGCGGACGTCGGCAGCCACCTGCTCGACATGGCCGAATTCGTGTGCGGTCCGATCGTCGAGATCAGCGGCGCGACCTTCGCCACGGTGATCACGGAGCGTCCCGTGCCTGCCGGAGTCACCTACGGCCACACCAAGGCCGAGACCACCGGTGAGATGGCACCCGTCGAGAACGAGGACCTCGCGACGTTCACGGCGCGCTTCCAGAACGGCGCGGTCGGCACGTTCTCCGCTTCCCGTGTCGCGCATCAGCTTCCGGACGGACTCGGTTTCGAGTTGTTCGGGACGTCCGGCTCCGCGGCGTTCGACCTGGCTCGCGCCGCGGAATTCTCGGTGTCCAGCGAGGGCCTCGACCGCACCGTGAACGGTCAGCGGCGGGTGATCATCGGTCCGCAGCACCCGTACATCCAGGGTGGCCTGCCGATGGATGCCGGCGGCGTCGGCCACGGCAAGGCGGAGTTCTTCGCCTACCAGGCCCGGGCGTTCCTCGACCAGATCGCCGGCATCGACATCCTCGGCCCGCTGCCGTCCTTCGCCCACGCGCTGCGCGGCATGCAGATCGTCACCGCCGTCGCGGAGTCCGCCCGCGCCGACGGAGCAGCCGTCAAGATCGGCTGAACCCCAAACCCCGTAACCGCAAACCCACTGAACCGCAACTTCTTCCCACCACGCAAGGAACCCTCATGAAACTCGGTGTGTACACCGCCGTCCTGCACGACCGCAGCCTGCGCGAGGCGCTGGAGACCATCGCGTCCCTCGGGCTCGAGGGCGCGGAGATCAACGCGGGCGGATTTCTGCCCACCCCGCACCTGCCCGTCAAGGAACTCCTCTCCGGTGAGGTGTCACCGCAGGAGTACCTGAAGGTCTTCGACGAGACCGGCGTCTCCATCGCCGGCCTGAACTGCAACGGCAACCCGCTGCACGCGGATCCCGAGGTGGGCCCCGAGGACGCCGAGGACCTGCGCAACGCGATCAAGGTGGCCGGCCTGCTCGGTGTGGACCGGGTGGTCACGATGTCCGGGCTGCCCGCCGCGCACGCAGGCGGCCAGTGGCCGGCATGGCACGTGAACACTTGGGACAGTGGCTATCTCGACTCCCTCGACTATCAGTGGGATCAGGTGGCGGTGCCGTTCTGGAAGGAGATCGACGCGCTCGCCCGTGAGAACGGTGTCAAGGTCGCGATCGAGATGCATCCGCAGAACCTGGTGTTCAACCCGCCGACCCTGAAGCGTCTGGTCGAGAAGGCCGGTGCGACGAATGTCGGCGCCGAGATGGACCCGTCGCACCTGTTCTGGCAGGGCATCGATCCGGTCGCCGCGGTCGACTGGCTCGGCGACCTCGTGTTCCACGCCGCGGCGAAGGACACCCGGATCAACGAGAACTGCAAGATCTACGGTGTTCTCGACGACCGGTTCACCCGGATCCCGGCCGACCAGAACCCCACCGGGCTCGGTGGCAAACACGTGGTCAACAAGTGGCCCGAGGACTCGGCGTGGGACTTCGTCGCCGTCGGTCGCGGACACGACGTCGATTTCTGGTCCCGTTTCCTCGCCGCCCTGCAGCGGGTCGACCCGGACATGGCGGTCAACATCGAACACGAGGACGTCGAACTGGGACAGCTCGAAGGACTGCAGGTCGCGGCCCGCACCCTGAAGGACGCGGCTTCCGCCGTGGCCTCCCGCTAGAAACCGGTGACGGCGGCCAGGCGGTCGAGGACCAGGCGCAGCGGCGGCCAGGTCGACCTCCCGCGGCGGGTCACGGCGTAGGCCGTCAGCACGACCTTCGGGTTGGTGAGCGGGCGGACCGTGACTTCCTTGCGCGTGGGACGGTCGGCGGGCAGCAGGCCCACCCCGTAGCCGGCGGCGATGAGGTCCTCGACGAGGTCGAGGCTGTCGATCTGATGGGCGATGTGCGGTGTGAAACCCGCGAGCGAGGCCAGGGTGCGGACGGCGTCCTCGTCGGCGGTGTTGCGGGAGTTCACGATCCAGGGCGAACCGGCATAGGCGGCGACGTCTGCGGGTCCGTTCTCGGCGGGCGTGGGGGTGCCGAGTCCCCAGGGAGTCGACCACAACGGGACGGCCTCGAGCGCGGTGCCCGGGGATGCCGGTGCCAGGTTGTAGTCGTAGGTCAGGGCGAGATCGAGTTCGTCGTCGGCGAGCAATGCGAACGCCTCGACCGGCTCGTATTCGCTGATCACCACGTCCACCTGCGAGTGGGTGCGTGCCAGTTCGGCGACGACCGGGAGCAGCGACACCCGGATGCCCGTCGCGAAGCCCCCGACGCGCAGGGTGCCGACCGGCTCGGCGTGGGGGTCGAGGTCGAGCCGGGCGGCGTCGACGGCCGCCAGGATGGTGACGGCGTGGTCGGCCAGCCGGCGACCGGCCGGAGTGAGCCGCACCCGGCGGCCGGTCGGTTCGACGAGCTGCGCACCCGTCTCCTTCGCGAGTGCGGCGATCTGCTGGGAGACGGTCGAGGTGGTCAGCCGGTGTGTCTCGGCGACCTCACGCATGGAGCCGAGGCGGGAGAGCTCGAGCAGGAGATGCAGGCGTCGGGTATCCACCCACGCATTGTTCGCGATATCCGAACGGTTTGTCCATGAAAGTCACGTGGACGTGAACGGTCGAGGTGTCCTTCAATGCAGACATGACCAGGAACTCGACCCACGTCGGCGCGACGATGGCGCTGACCTCGATGCTGTGCGTACAGAGCGGACTCGCGATCTCCGTCGGCGTGTCCGAACGCGTCGGCGCCGAGGGCGCCGCCTGGTTGCGCCTGGCATGGGCGGGGGTGTTGCTGGCCGTGATCGTGCGGCCTCGTCCGAAGGCGTTCACGCGATCGTCGCTCGGCGCGTGTGTCCTGCTCGGGGTGGTCACGGCGGCGGTCACCCTGCTGTTCATGGCCGCGGTGGACCGGATCCCGCTGGGAACCGCCAGCGCGCTGGAGTTCCTCGGTCCCCTCGGCGTCGCTGTTCTGCACGGACGCGGTCGCCTGAAGTGGCCGGCGCTGGCGGCCGTCGGGGTGCTGCTGCTGACGCAACCCTGGGCCGGCGGTGTCGATCCGGTCGGAATCCTGTTCGCACTGGGCGCGGCCGCATGCTGGGCCCTCTACATCGTGCTCACCCAGCGCGTGGGCGACGAGGTGGCCGGTCTCAACGGGCTCGCGGTGTCCATGCCGGTCGCCGGATTGGTCGCGACTGCCGTGGGTGGACCGTCGATGCTCGGAAAGATGACGCCGGACCTGTTGATCATCGGGCTGGGTTTGGCGATACTGCTGCCGGTCGTGCCGTTCACGCTGGAGATGCTCGCCCTGCGCCGGCTGAACACGGCGGCATTCGGGACCCTGATGAGCCTCGAACCGGCGTTCGCGTTGATCATCGGGCTCGTCGTGTTGCATCAGGTTCCCGACCACGCGGCCGTGGCCGGGATCTGTTTCGTCGTCGCGGCGGGGATCGGAGCAGCGCGGGCCGGGGCGCGCACGACGCCCGACGAGGGCGACGTCGCGGAGTCTGCCGCACCGTTGTCCGCGCCGACCTGATACCTTGAACGTCGTTCAAGTTTGAAGCAAGAGGAGTCGTCATGGCAGGTGTCGAGAGTGCTCGGGTGTCGAGGCTCGGTATTTCAGCGCGGGACATGGCGCAGATCGCGGTGTTCGCCGCGCTGATCGCGGCGCTGGGTCTGCCCGGCGCCATCACGGTCGGCTTCAGCGGAGTGCCGATCACACTGCAGACGCTCGGCGTCATCCTCGCCGGCGCGGTGCTCGGCGCTCGCAAGGGCACAGCCGCCGTCGCGGTCTTCATCGCACTGATCCTGATCGGCCTGCCCCTGCTGTCCGGTGGCCGCACCGGACTGACCGCGCTCGCAGGCCCCAGCGCCGGGTACCTCATCGGCTGGATGCCCGCGACGCTGATCATCGGTCTCCTCACCGCTCGGATCCTGCCGAAGTACCCGATCGCGCTCGGTCTGCTGATCAACGCCCTCGGCGGGATCGTCGTCATCTACGTCTTCGGCACCGTCGGACTCCTGCTCCGCACCGATCTGGGTGTCGGCGCCGCCATCACCACCAACTTCGCCTTCATCCCCGGCGACCTGCTCAAGGTCGTCGTCGCGACCGTGGTCGCCAAGAGCGTGCATCGCGCGTACCCCGGCCTGATCCGTACGTGAGTTCCGAACTCGGCGGCTCCGGCGATCAGCCTGCTCTCGACTTCGAAGACCGCACCTACACGTACGCCGAACTCGACCGTGCCATCGACCGATGGATCCTCGAGCACGGCCCGGGTGCGCCTGCCTACGACGCGTCGACGCTGCCGGTCCCGGACGCCCTGATCTGCGTGTGCGCGTCGGCGCGGCAGGGGACGGCGGTGATCGTCGAGAACCCCGACGCGCGCCCGGACCGCGCGGTGATTCCGCCGTCCGCGTTTCTGCTGGTCGCGACGTCCGGCTCCACCGGCAGGCCGCGTCCGCTCGCGCGCACCGCGGCCTCCTGGTTCGACAGCTTCCCCGCCTTCACCGCGATCACGGGCATCGACGCGACCGACCATGTGCTGATCACCGGCCCGTTGCACGCCACGATGCACCTGTTCGGCGCCGTGCACGCACTCTGGCGTGGGGCGTGCGTCACCGACGACCCGTCCCGGGCGACGGTGGTGCACGCCGTTCCCGCCGTTCTCCGTGAGGTGGTGGGGAAGGCCCCGAAGCTGCGCACGGCGATCGTCGCCGGGACCGCCCTGGACGACGGCGCCCGCGCGGTGGCGGACGGCATCGGGATCGTCGAGTACTACGGCGCCGCGGAACTCTCCCTCGTCGCGGCGCGCCGGGTGCCCGAACCGCTCCGGCTGCTGGACGGCGTCGACGCCGACATCCGCGACGGTCTGCTGTACGTCCGGTCGCCGTACAGCGTGATCGGAGTCCCGGAGTGGTTCGGTGTCGGTGACCTGGCCGAACTCGGTGACGACGGCGAGCTGACGGTGCGCGGCCGGGGAGAATCCGCGATCAATGTCGGCGGCACCACGGTGGTCGCCGAGGACGTCGAGCGCATCCTCGGGACGCTCGACGGTGTCGCCGCGGCCGCCGTCGTCGGATCGCCGCATTCGGTGCTCGGGGAGACCGTCACCGCCGTGGTGGAGCTCGACGGCACCGCGGAGATCGGCGACGTCCGTTCCCGAGCACGGCGGATGCTGACGAAGGAAGCCCTGCCCCGCCGCTGGGTGCCGATCGAGGCGATGCCGCGGACTGCCAGTGGCAAGGTCGCCCGAGGCCGAGTGAGAGACTGGCTGGCATGAGCTCTGTCCCTGTCCTGGTGGCGCCGCGCCGCACGCCGATCGGCAATGCCGGGCACGGGTTCGCCGATCTGACCACCACCGACCTGGCCGCCCCCGTGCTCCGCGAGGTTCTGACGTCGCTGCGGGAGTCGGGTATCGATGCCGAGGTCGACGACGTCGTCCTCGGCAACTGCCTCGGGCCTGGCGGTGATCCGGCGCGGGTCGCGGCCCTGCAGGCGGGGATGGGTGTGGAGGTTCCCGGTGTCACCGTCGACCGGCAGTGCGGTTCCGGACTCGACGCGGTGATGCAGGCCGCGCTCCGTGTGCGCAGCGGCGCCGACGAGCTGATTCTGGCCGGCGGCGTCGAGTCGGCGAGCACGGCGCCGTGGCGGTTCTGGCCGGCGGCGGGGGGCGCCGATCCGGTGCGCTACACCCGCGCTCCCTTTGCGCCGGAGGGCTTCCCCGACCCCGACATGGGAGCGGCCGCGGACGATCTCGCGCGGGTGCGCGGCATCAGCCGTGAGCGGCAGGATGCGTACGCGGCGCGGTCGCACACGCTCGCCGCAGCCGCCGACTTCTCGTCGGAAATCGTGCCGATCGGTGACATCGAGCGGGACCAGCGCATTCGCGCAGGCATGACCGAGGCCAGGCTCGCGCGGCTACGCCCCAGTTTCGGTGCCGGCGGAACGGCCACGGCGGGCAACTCGTGCGGCATCTCGGACGGTGCCGCCGTGCTGGCGGTGACGACCGAGTCGCTGGCCGCCGGACTGCCTGCGTTGCGAATTCTCGGCTCGGCCGTCGCGGGATCGGACCCGGCGCTGCCCGGACTCGGACCGGTTCCCGCGATCCGCACACTCCTGAAGAGGACCGGATGCGACGTGGCGGATCTGGGCGTCGTCGAGATCACCGAGGCCTTCGCGTCGGTGGTGCTGGCGGTCTCGGACGAACTCGGCCTGGACGAATCTGTGATCTGCCCGCAGGGCGGCGCCATCGCCATGGGGCACCCGTGGGGCGCCTCGGGGGCGATCTTGTTGGTGCGCTTGGCAAGTCAGATGCTGCGCGAGGACGGACCCGCGCTCGGGCTGGCGGCCTGCGCCATCGGCGGCGGACAGGGCATCGCGATGCTCGTGGAGCGTGTGTCGTGAGTGAGATCGTCTTCGATTCGGTGACGCACGCCTTCGGGGACCGCCCGGTGCTGCGCGGCGTCGACCTGCGTTTCTCCGAGCGCCGCGTCGGCATCATCGGTTCCAACGGTTCCGGCAAGTCGACCCTGGCGCGCATGATCAACGGGTTGCTGAAGCCCACCTCCGGCACGGTCACGGTCGACGGTGTCGACGCCGCCAGGAAGGGCGCGCAGGTGCGCCGCAAGGTCGGGTTCGTGTTCACCGACCCCGACACCCAGATCGTCATGCCCACGGTGTCCGAGGACCTGGCGTTCTCGCTGCGCCGGTCCGGTCTGAGCAAACAGGAGATCGCCGGTCGCGTCGAGGAGATCCTGGTGCGGTTCCGGCTCGACCGGCACGCCGATCACCCCGCGCACCTGCTGTCCGGGGGCCAGAAGCAGCTGCTCGCCATCGGCGCCGTCCTCATCCGCAGGCCCGAGGTGGTCATCGCCGACGAGCCGACGACGCTGCTGGATCTGCGGAACGCGCGCGTCGTCTCCGAAGCGCTCGATTCGATGGACCAGCAGGTGATCGTCGTGACCCACCAACTGGCGCTGCTGGAGAGTTTCGAACGGGTCATCGTCATCGACGACGGTCTCGTCGCGTTCGACGGCAGCCCGGACGACGCCGTCCCGGCGTACCGGCAGTTGGTCGAATGATCGGCCTGTACCGCCCGGGCGACTCGCTCCTGCACAGGATGCCCGCCGGGCTGAAACTGCTGCTGTTGATCGCGTCGATCGTCACGGCCACGGTGTTCGTGCGCACCCCGCTCGAGGTCGGCGTCGTCGTCCTGGCGGTGGGACTGCTGTTCGCGGTGGCCTCCATTCCGTGGCGGGTCGCCGTGGCGCAGTTGCGCCCGGTGGTGTGGATGTTGTTGATCATCGCCGTGTTCCAGGTGCTGATCACGTCGCCCGCGCGGGCGGTCGTCGTGTGCGGGGTGCTGCTGATCTCGGTGGCGCTCGCCGCGTTGGTCACGCTCACCACCCGGGTCACCGACATGCTCGACACGGTGTCGCGCGCACTCGGGCCCCTGCGGAGGTTCGGGGTCGACCCGGATCGGATCGGACTCCTGCTCGCGTTGGCGATCCGGTGTATCCCGCTGTTGACGGGGATCGTGCAGGAGGTGGCGCAGGCGCGGAAGGCACGCGGGTTGCAATGGTCGATGACGGCGCTGGCCACACCGGTTCTGGTCCGCGCCCTCCGGACCGCGGATGCGATGGGCGACGCCCTCGTCGCACGGGGAGTGGACGATGACTGAGCTGCTCGCCGAGCGTGTCGCTCGACGGGCCGCCGAGAACCCGGAGACGACAGCGGTCGTGTCCGCACGCGAGACCGTCGACTACGGCCGGTTCTGGTCGCGGGTCACACGCACCGCCGCCGGGCTCGACGGCATGAACCGGGTCGCCGTGCTGCCGACGTCGGATGTCGGGTCGCTGGTCGTGGTGACGGCGGCGATGCACGCGGGAGTCAGCGTCGTGCTGCTGCATCGGCATCTCCTGCCCGCGCAGCTGACGCGGGTGCTCGAGCTCGCGAAACCCGGCGCCGTGGTGGCCGCGCCGCACCAGCACACCAGGCTACGGAGACTGGGATTCGACGGGACCGTCGAGACGGCGGACAGCCTCGAATCCGACGGCGCCGCAGGCCGGGCGCGTCCCGGCACCGAACTGCTGGTCGGCATCACGTCCGGCACCACCGGTGAGCCGAAGCTGTTCGTGCGCAACCAGCGATCGTGGGCCACGACCCTCGACCGATCGGACGCGACGTTCGACATCGGCAGCGGGGATCGCGTGGCGGTGCCCGGAGTTCTCGACCACACCCATTTCCTGTACGGCGCGCTGCACGGCCTCACTCGCGGTGCGACGGTGGATCTGCGACCGGTCACCCACTCGCTGCGCGACGCAGCGACACATCTGTACTCGGTACCCACCATCGCCTGGGATGTGGTGCGGTCGGGCATCGGTCCGGTCGGCAGCGTCCGTGAGGTGCTGTCGTCGGCGGCCCGGTGGCCGCGCACCGGGCGTGAGGCGCTGCAGGAAGTGTTGCCGAAGGCGTCGCTCGTGCACTTCTACGGCGCCTCCGAACTGAGCTTCGTGTCCTTCGACCGGGGTCTCGGCGCCGCCGACGAACATGCGGCAGGCGAACTATTCGACGGCGTCGACGCAGCGATTCGCGCGGGCCTCGTTCACGTGCGCAGCGACATGCTGTTCGACGGCTACCTCACCGAGGACGGCGTGGTGAACGGCCCCGCCGACGGGTGGATGACCGTCGGGGACCGAGGCAGGGTCGCGGGCAACAGCCTGCAGTTGTTCGGCCGCGACAGCGACACGGTGATCCGGGCGGGGCTCAATGTGGAACCCGCGGCCATCGAGGCGGCGTTGACCGCACTCCCCGGGATCTCGGAGGCTGCGTGCATCGGAGTGCCCGACAGCCGGATGGGCGAGGCACCGGCCGCCGCGATCGTGGTGGACGGCGACGGGCCGAGTTCCAGCGAGATCTGGCGGCATCTGCGCGCCACGTTACCCAGCCCCAGCATGCCGGTTCAGGTTCTCGCGGTCGACAGCTTGCCGCGCACACCGCGCGGCAAGCTCGATCGTCAGGCGCTCGCCACCACCCTGGCAGCCTCTCGGAACCGGAATCCCGCGTAGCCCGTCAGATTTCGAGGCTCAGCAGGTGGTAGCCCAGCGTCTTGCCGTGGCCGTCGAGTGCCGGTGAACCCGTGACGCCGCCGCCGAGGACGCCGGGCAACTCGAACACCATCGCCATCAGGTTCGGCTGACAGGTGCGCCGGGCCGGTCCGGTGATCAGCTCACCGTAGTGGGCGGCGACGACGTCCTCGGTCAGTCTCTGCGTGAGAAGCCGGTAGGCGGCCCGGTCCCGGGCCAGCACGGCGAGGATGAGGGTGTCGCCTTTGTCGCCGGCGCGGACATCGGCAAGGGTGTCGATCTTCTGAACAGTTGCGGGCGGGGTCATGTCGAAACCTCCGTGAGATGCACTCGGGTGGGCACTAGATCGCGGGGGAGGGTGCACGAGCGGATCGCGAGTACCTCGGTCGACGACCGTCGGGCGCCGCCGCCGCCGGCCGGTCCGTTGGTGTACAGGCTTTCCACCTCCCAGCCGACGAGGCCGGCTTCCTCGCGGGTGCGTGCGCGGGCGGTGACCCGCACGCGCACCTCGCGGGCAGCGGTGTCCGTATCGAGTCCGCGAAAAGCGGCACCGGCGCCGATGTATTCGACCGAGACGGCGCCCTCGGCGAAGCCGTGCACGTCGACGAGACGTTCGGTGACGATGTCCGCGGCGAGCTGGGCACGGGGATAGGCGCGCGGTCCCGCGTAACTGATCTGCCCCTCACCGAGCCAGCCGCCACGGAACCCGAGGGTGACCTTCAGCTGCTGTGGCCGGGGGCGCCCCGTCGCACCCGCGATGGCGACCCGGTCGGGTCCGACGCTGGTGAACGACACGTTGCCGAAGTCCGCGGTGACGTCCGGGGTCAGGTACGACGTGGGATCTCCCACCTCGTACAGGAGTTGCTCGGCGCAGGTTCGTTCGGTGAGTATCCCGCCGGATCCGTCGAGTTTGCCGAAGGTCGCCGATCCGTCGGCGAGGACGTCGGCGAACGGGAAACCGAGATCGGCCATACCCTTCACCGGTTTGGTGACGGGATCCGCGTAGTACCCGCCCGTGAGTTGTCCGGCGCATTCGAGCAGGTGCCCGATCGCGGTTGCGGCGCCGATGGTTTCGTGGTCGGCCAGGTCCCATCCGAAGTGGTGGGCGAGTGGGGCGACGTAGAGGGAGGGGTCGGCCAGACGCCCGGTGACGACGACGTCGGCGTCCAGTTCGAGTGCGGGGATCACGGCCTCCGCGCCGATGTACGCGTTCGCGGAGACGAGTTCCTCGTCGTGCTCCGACAGGCGTTTCCCGGTCTCCCACACGACGGGGTCGTGGCGCAGCACCTGCTCGAGCACCGCGTCGCCCGTGACGGCAGCGACGCGCACCTGCCGGTCGGCGGACCGGGACGCGATGCCGGAGACCAATTCGGCAGCGGCGAGAGGGTTCGCGGCACCGGCATTGGTGATCACCGTGGTCCCGGACGCGAGCGTGTGCGGGAGAACCGCGCGCATGCGTGCGCCGAGGAGCGGATCGTATCCTTCGTCCGGGTTCTCGAGTCGGCGAGAGTTTCCGGCGGCAACGGTGCGTTCGCCGAGGCATTCGAAGATCAGGTAGTCGAGGTCGGCGTGCCGGGCGAGTTTCTCGGCGGGGTCGATGCGATCCCCGGAGAACCCGGATCCGGCGCCGAGTCGCACGCTCCGCGAAGCGCTGCCGCGGGTGCTCGATGGTGTCACTGGCTCGAAGTCCTTTGCTTGTTCGACGTGTGGTGGGTGGGCCGGCCTGGGGTGCGGACGATTACAGCGAGATGGCACCGGTGAGCAGCGCCATGACGGTCATCACGATCGTGGTTCCGAAGGCCCAGCCGAAGATGAACCGCTGGTGCTTGCCGAGGTCTACCTTGCTCAGTCCGATCAGGATGAACGTCGCGGCGGTCAGCGGGCTGAGCGGGAATCCGGTGGTCATCTGGCCGAGGATGGCGGCGCGGCCGATCTCCGCGGGGTCGCCTCCGAACGATGCGGTGGTTTCCGCGAGCACCGGTACGACGCCGAAGTAGTAGGCGTCCGGGGTGAAGACCAGGCTGAGCGGCATCGACGTGACGGCGGTGATGACGGGGATCAGGGAGCCGGCGGACTGCGGAATCCACGAGACGAAGGTCTGCGCCATCGCGGTGATCATCCCGGTGCCGTTGAGGATTCCGGTGAGCACGCCTGCCGCGAGGATCATCGCCACCACCATGGTGACGTTGCCGCCGTGCTTCGCGAACAGGGCCTGCTGGTCGTCCCACTTCGGGCGGTTGACGGCGAGCGCGAGTGCGAATGCGATGGCGAATGCCACCTCCAGCGGCACGAGCTGGAACAGCAGGATCACGATCAGAACGAGGGTGAGCACGGTATTGAACGCCATCACCGCCCGTTGGCGACCGGTGCGCACCGGCGCGTCGGACACGTGCGGCGTGCCGGGACCACCGCCGCCGGGAGATATCAGTTCGGTGACGCCGAGCCGTTTACGTTCCACGCGGCCGATCATGTAGGCGGCGAACAGGACCCACAGGACCCCGGCCCCCATCGCGGGCAGGACCGGCGTGAAGATGTCGGCGCTGGTCAGGTCGAGCGCGGCCATGGCGCGGACGGTCGGGCCGCCCCACGGAATCATGTTCATCAGTCCCGCGGCAAGGCAGACGATGCCGGTCAGGACGACCGGGCGCATCCCGAGCTTCTGGTAGATGGGTAGCAACGCCGAGATGGTGATCAGGAAGGTCGAGGTTCCGTCGCCGTCGAGCGCGACGAGCAGGGTCAGCACCGCGGTTCCGACGGCGATCTTGGTGGGATTGCCGCCTGCCCACCGGACGATCCGGCGGATCGCCGGGTCGAACAGTCCCACGTCGACCATCAGACTGAAATACAGGACAGCGAAGGCGATCATGATGGCGACGGGCGCGACCTTCAGCAGACCGTCGCCCACCATCTCCCCGAGGTCGGGTGCCCATCCGCCCACGATCGCGAACGCGACGGGAACGAGGATCAGTGCGACCAGCACCGAGACCCGGCGGCTGAACGCCAGCGCCAGGAAACAAGCGATCGTGGCGAACCCGAGCGCGGCAACCATGTGACCTCCTTCGAAATGGAGTCTCAGTGTCGCGCGCCTCACAATTGCGCGTCAAATATCAATGAATGATCGATTCATGAGTTCAAGTCATGAATATCCAGCGCATGAATACCGGCCATACTGATGCGCATGAGCATCAATCTCGGGATTTCTCACCTGAGGAGCATCGTCGCCATCGCCGACTACGCGAGCTTCACCTCGGCGGCCCACGCACTCGACGTATCTCAGTCCTCGCTGAGCCGCTCGGTCGCCGAGGCCGAGCGCCGACTCGACGTCACGCTGTTCGAACGCACCACGCGCCGCGTCGAGCTGACCACGCACGGGCACGAGATCATCGAGCACGCCCGGCGGATGCTCCACGACTTCGACGACGGGCTCACACAGATCGAACGATTCGTCACCGGTGACCGCGGAATCGTGACGGTGGCATGCCTGCCCTCGCTCGCGGCCACGTTCCTTCCCCCGTACGTGGTGAGCTTCCGCGAGCAGCACCCCGACGTGCGCCTCCAGATACGGGACGGACTGCGGCAGGAGGTTCTCGACGCCGTGTACTCGGGCACGGTCGACCTCGCCCTGGTCACCACCTCGGGGATTCTGCCCGGCCTGCAACAGGACGTTCTGACGAGCGACTCCTTCTATTGCGCCGTCGCGCCGACGCATCCGTTCGCCGATCGGCCGGTACTCCGGTGGTCGGATCTCGCCGGACAGCCGTTCATCGCGTTCGGACCCGAGAGCAGCATCGCGGCGCCCGTCCGCCGGGCCGTCGAGGACGCCCGCATCGAACTCGGACCCGTCATGCAGGCGCAGAACATCGGCGCGGTAGCGGGATTGGCGGCGGCCGGGCTCGGTGTCACCGCGGTGCCCGAACTCGTGCTTCCCATGATCTCGTTCGCCGGTCTCGTCCACATACCGCTGCAGCCGACGGTCGAACGCACCATTTCACTCGTCCAGGTCGCCGGCCGACCCCAGACGGCGAGCACCCGCGGTTTCGTGAACATGCTTCTCGCCGACCGAACTCCTGATCGAGGAGCCGATTCCGGCTAGAGTTCCGGCATGTCACGTTCTGCCGCAGATCATCATCGACTGAACTACGTGGAGTTGTCGGTCACGGACCTCGCGGACGCGGAAGCGTTCTACCGCTCGGCATTCGGCTGGGAGTTCAACTCCTACGGCCCGCAGTACGCGGGCATCGTCGGTGCGGACGGAGAGGAGGTCGGCGGCCTGCTGCAGGTGCCGGAACGGAAGCCGGCAGGCGGGCCGCTGGTGCTGCTGTACTCGGTGGATCTCGACGCGTCGGTGGATGCGGTGTGGGCGGCCGGCGGCACCGTCGTCAACGGCCCGTACGACTTTCCCGGCGGGCGCCGCTTCTACTTCACCGATCCGAGTGGCAACGAACTCGGTGTCTGGTCGTCGGCCTAGTATCCGGCAGATCTCTGTCGTCTCGAAGTCGGTTTCCCTACCGCATGGCCGACGGCCGTGCTGAGAGCAGGTGTCGCTAATGGCATGTCGTATCAGTGAGCTCGTGCTCGGCTGCCGCGACCCTGAGGTGCTGGCGCGGTTCTGGTGCGAGGTCCTCGACTTCGTCGTGCTCGATCGCGAGGACGACGGCTCGGTGGAGATCGGACCGCGTGAAGGGTTCGGCGGTCCGCAGCCGACGATCATCCTCAGCCGCAGGGATGAGCCGGAGAAGGGGAAATCCCGGCTGCACATCGACGTCAACGCCACCGACCGCGATCAGGACGCCGAGCTCGACCGCCTTCTGAAGCTCGGTGCGCGCCCGGCCGACATCGGCCAGACAGGGCAGGAGCAGTGGCACGTCCTGGCCGACCCCGAAGGCAATGAGTTCTGCCTGCTCAGGGCCCGCTTGGGCCCACTCTGATGCTCATCGGTCGCAATCTCGACACATTCGCAGGCTCCTGACCTCAGTCGTGGTGTGCGACAGGGCCGGTGGTCGCGCGGCGAACGAGGTGCGGCGCGAGCACGAGGTCGACCGCCTTGTCGCCGGCGATCTGAGCCAGCGCTCCGTCGACGGCGGCTTCGGCCATGTGTGTGGCGTCCTGCGAGATCGTCGTCATCTGCACGTGCGGAATCCGCGCCAGGCGGGAGTCGTCGTAGCCCACGACGGAGATGTCCGCGGGCACGTCCCGGCCGCGGCGGACCAGTAGGTCGAGCACGCCGGTGGCGCATCGGTCGTTGAAGGCGACGACGGCGGTCGGGGGAGTGGGCAGTTCCAGAAGTTTGTGCATGCCTTCTGCGCCTTCGGTTTCCGTCGTGCCGCCCGCCACGACCGTTGCCGAAGCCGACAGTCCGTGCCGGTGCATCGCGGCCAGGAAACCGGCCCGCCGGTCGGCACCACCGGGCGCGTCGGCGCCGTCGATGTGGGCGATGTTCCGGTGCCCGAGTTCGGTGAGATGGTCGACGGCCAGGGTGATTCCGGCGACGTCGTCGCCCCGCACGGCACCGACTCCGGGCAGGCCGCTTGCGCGCGCCACGACGAGGGTGGGCACGCGATCGGCCAGGGCGCCGAGCGCATCGGTGTCGAACCGGGTGCCGAGGAGGATCGCGGCCTCGCAGCGCTCCCGCATGAGCGCCTGGACGGCGACCTTCTCGGCACGGCTCGGGGCGACCGCGCTGAGCATCACGTCGTATCCCCGGCGGGTGGCCGCGGCGTAGATCTGTTCGACGAGGTCGCCGTGGAACGGCTGCTGCAGTTCGAAGACGACGCCGAGCAGCCGGGAACTGGCCTGGCGTAACTTCTGTGCGCGCCGATCCGGCACGTAGCCCATCTCGTCGGCGATGTCGAGCACGCGCCTGCGAGTGGCCTCGCTGGCGCCGGGAACGCCGCGCATCACGATCGAGACGAGCGCTGTGGAGACTCCTGCTGCGCGCGCGACGTCGCCCATTGTCGGACGAGCGCCACCGGTCGATCCCGCCACCGGTTCGACCACGTGCACGGCTCCTGTCTTCCGGGCCCCGTGCCGTTTCGCTCGAAGCTGCTCTTGACCAATGATCGCACGAGTTCTACGGTCTAGAACTAGAACGTACTAGTTCGCCTCGACCTCCCCTTCCACTGCACTGGAGCGCACCCATGTCACTCACCGAAGCCGCAACCGTCCACTCGACGGCGCCCGCTTCCCACCCGGTACGCATCGCGTTGATCGGTGCCGGGCGCATCGGCTCGAATCACGCGGAGATCGTGGCCCGTCTGGTTCCCGGGGCGTCGCTCGTCGCGGTCAGCGACCCGGTCGGCGAGTCCGCGCAGCGTCTCGCCACGGCGTTGGGGGCGCCGCTCGCCACCACGACCGTCGACGACGTCCTCACCAGCGACGAGGTCGATGCGGTGCTGATCACCGCCCCCGCGCGGAGTCATACGGACCTGGTCGTCGCGGCCGCGGCCGCCGGCAAGCACGTGTTCGTCGAGAAGCCGATGGCAGTGACCCTCGCCGACGCCGACCGCGCCATCGCGGCGGCCGCCGACGCCGGCATCGTCCTGCAGGTCGGGTTCAATCGCCGATTCGCTCCCGGATTCGCCGCCGCGCGCGCCGCGATCGACGCGCAGAAGGTCGGAACCCCGCAGTTGCTACGTTCGCTGACCCGCGATCCCGGGCCGTACACCGCTGATCCGGCACGCGTTCCGCAGTGGACGATCTTCCTCGAAACGCTCATTCACGACTTCGATACGCTCTGCTTCCTCAACCCCGGCGCACGCCCTGTGCGGGTGCACGCGGTCGCCGACGCCCTGGTGCGACCGGACGCCAAGGGCGCGGGCCACCTCGACACCGCAGTGGTGACCGTCCAATTCGACAACGGTGCCATCGCCACGGCGGAGGCGAGCTTCAGCGCGCTGTACGGATACGACGTGCGCGGCGAGGTATTCGGCTCCGGCGGCATGGTCACCGCTGGCAGTGGGCTCAGCACCGACATGACCTATTACGGCCCCGACGGGCTGCACGCCGACACCGCGCGCCGCGACACCGACCTCCTGCACTCCGCGTACGTGGGGGAACTGACCGCCTTCGTCGACGCGATCCGCACCCACACACCGGCCGTCGTCACAGGCCAGGACGCCCGCACCGCGCTGTCGATCGCACTCGCCGCCATCCGCAGCGTCGAGACCGGCTCCGCCGTCGACCTGGACGGGTGACACCGATGGCCACGTACACGCTCGCCGCCAGCGCCGAAATGCTCTACCTCGACCTGCCGTTCCTGGACCGCGTGCACAGCATCGCCGAACGCGGACTCCAGGTCGAGATCTGGGACTGGTCCACCAAGGACATCGACGCTCTCGCCGCCGTCGGCGCCGAATTCTCCTCGATGACGGGCTATCTGGAGGGCAACCTCACCGAACCCGACGGCATCGAGGCCCTGCTCACCACGGCGCAGCAGTCCCTCGACGTCGCGAAACGGCTCGACTGCCCGCGGTTGAACCTGCACGGAACCGGACTCGACAACCGGGGCCTGCCCGTCCGGCCGGTCGAAACGGTCACGCCCGCAATGTGGCTCACCGCCGCCGACACTCTGCGGAAGGTCGCCGAACTCGGTGAACAGGCGGGGCGGGTGTTCACGCTCGAGAACCTCAACCTCGCCGTCGATCATCCCGGTACCCCGTTCGCGACCGCGGCCGACACTCTCGCTCTCGTCCAGGCCGTCGACAGCCCACACCTACGCATGAATCTCGATCTCTATCACGCCCAGATCGGCGAGGGGAACCTCATCGAACTCGTCCGAAAGGCGCTGCCCTACATAGGGGAGATCCAGGTCGCCGACGTCCCCGGACGCTGCGAACCCGGAACCGGCGAAATCCACTACCCGGCTGTCGCCGCCGCCCTCCGCGACATCGGCTACACCGGCGTCGTGGGACTCGAAGGGTGGGCGAAGAACGATCCGGACGACGCGCTCGACGCGTTCGAGGCGGCCTTCGCGCACCCTTAGCGAAATCCCGAGGCTAGCTACCCGTCTGTCACGCGGGGGTCATCGTCGGCGTTCGCGCGCCGATCGGTCGCTGCTCGATCCCGTGGCCGGACAGGCGTCCGGTGTGGTGGGCCTCGATCATCCGCTGCTCCGCGCGCTGAGACCCGCGCAACGGCAGGGAGGACGCGGCCGCGGTGTCGAGGAGCGCGCGCAACGCCGGTTGCTCGGCGGCCAGCGCTTTCCGCGTCGAATTCACAGGAGTGCCGTCCTCGACCGCCTGGTCGAGGCGGGCCGCGAGGTGATTGCTCCACCGGTGCTGAAGTGAGAGCAGGATGTTGTCGGCCGAGCCGAAAAGCTCGATTGCGCCGGGTACTTCGTCGAACCGCAACGCCAGTGCGGGGTCGGCGTGCGCCCGCGCCAGTATCTCTTCCAGCACCGCCCGGCGTGCACGGAAATCGTTCCACGACATCTCGGCCACCTCCGTAGTTCCGTTGATGACGGCAACGCTACGGATTCGCGGCAGCGGTTTCGCCGTGCCACGGTCGCGTTCTCGTCTCCTACCGTGGGCGGAGGGTGTCTCCGCTCCGGAGAGGACGCGCTGCGGGTGGGTCTTCGCCTACGCTGGTCGTGTGCAGGTGACGGCATTTTTTCGTCGACGCGTGGCGGAGAGTGAGTACGACTACCCGCTCGCTGTGCCGGTGTTCGCGCACATCGCCGTCGTTGCCATCGCCGGTGCGGCTGTCGCGCAACGCAACGGCTTCGTGCCGCCGGGGTGGGTCCTGCTGTGTGGCCTGGTCGCCGCGGTGACCCCCGTTGCGGGAGACATGATCAGACCGGGGGTAGTGCTTCCGCGTCCGTTCCTGGCGGTCGTCGTCATCGCCGGGGAGCGGTACCCGGTGGTGACGCGTGGCTCGTTCCGGGATCGACGGTGTACGTCCGGGTCGGCGAGAACGGGCACGGCGGCGGGTCGGACGCTCTGACGCAGGTCGAGGGCGGCGGGGGCAGCGGCGGCACCACCGACTGGCGCCGCAACACCACTCCGCCGAACGTCAACGGCGGTGACGGGGGAGGCTTTTCGGCCGTCGTCCTCGATACCGGAAGGTCGAGCATGCTGGTTCCGCATCGAATCGAACTGCCGCTGGTCATCGCGGCCGGAGGAGGCGGCGGCGCGTCGACCGCGAGCGGGATGGTGTCGCCCGGCGGCGATGCGGGAGCGCCGGGAGGCGGTGCGCGCGGCGGGGCGACACCGTCGGGCTACGGCTCGTTCGCGCAGGGCGGCGGACAGGGAGTGTTCGGATCCGACGGGTCGAGCCCGGCGGGGCTTGCCTGTGGTCCCGGATACGGCGGCAGCGCAGGAAGTTCCGGGGCGACGCTCCCGGCGGCCGTCGGTGACGGGATCGGGG
>NZ_JAAOQS010000045.1:0-66034 GCF_011603105.1 Rhodococcus sp. A14
CCTTCGAGACTCCGACATACTCGGCCATCGTCCGGCAACTCCAATGAGTCTCGCCTTTCGGGCGGTAGTTCTGCGTCAGGTCCACGATCTCGTCGATCTTCTCCTGCGGGATCGAGGGCTTGCGACCACGACCCTTGCGCACCTCGCCCAACCGCGCCATGCCGTCCTCGGCGAACCGTGCCCGCCAGTTCGCCACCGATCCCGGCGATACCGACAACGCCTGCGCGATAGCCGTGTTGGCCACACCCTCGGACGCCATCAACAGTGCCTTGGCCCGCACCACCTCCCGGTGTGCACCCGTCTGCGACCGCGCCAACGACTCGAGCGCAACACGCTGCCCATCGGAAATCTGCAAAGCGGGTACCGGATTCCTCATGCACGGATTCTATCGAATCAATCCATATTTATTTGCGAGACACACCACTAGTGCGGCGTGGGGTAAGTGATTTTACGGTCTTGTTTGAGACAATGAGGCATGCGAGCTGCTCCTTTGGTGTTGCGTGACGGAGATCGGGATGTCCTGACCGCGTTGGCGCGGTCGAAGTCGGTGCGTGCGGATTTGGCGCAGCGGGCGCGGATGATGGTGTTGGCGGCAGACGGGGAGTCGAATGCGCAGATCGCGCGGACGGTCGGGGTCTCGCGGCCGACGGTGATCCTGTGGCGTTCGCGTTATGAGCAGTTCGGGACCGCGGGGCTCGAGGACGAGTTGCGGTCGGGACGGCCTCGGAAGGTCGACCACGCCGCGATTGTGGCCGCGACGTTGGCTCCGCCGCCGAAGAATCTCGGAGTGACGCACTGGAGCAGCCGGTTGCTCGCCGACCGATTGAAGATCAGTAACACCACGGTCGCGGCGGCATGGCGCGAGTACGGTGTCAAGCCTTGGCGCAGTGAGACGTTCAAGTTCTCTACCGACCCGGAGCTGGTCGCCAAGGTCACCGACATCGTCGGGCTGTACTTGAACCCGCCCGACAACGCGATCGTGCTGTGCGTGGACGAGAAGTCGCAGATCCAGGCCCTGGACCGGACGGCACCGATGCTGCCGATGCGGATCGGTTCGGTCGAGAAACGCACCCACGACTATGTCCGGCACGGCACCTCGACCCTGTTCGCAGCCCTGGACATCGCTACCGGGAAGGTCACCGGGCTGTGCAAACCGAGGCATCGTCATCAGGAGTTCCTCGTCTTCCTCAAACACCTCGCCCGCGCCTACCCGGAGCGGGAGCTGCATCTGGTGATGGACAACTATGCCACTCACAAGAAGGCCGAAGTCCGGGCGTGGCTGGCCGAACATCCCCGTATCCATGTGCATTTCACGCCCACCTCGGCATCGTGGATGAATCTGGTGGTGCGACACGAAGTCGCATGAGTACAGCGCAACTCACCGAAGGAGGATCGATGTCGATGGTGTAGTTGCCGGTCCCGTGCGTGGGGGCCGTCCCCGCCTCGGCGTGCGTCGCGGGTAACCGCGGGGTGCGGAGCCCGAGGTGAAAGGCCGAAGGACCCTTGTTCCATCCAGGGGTTACGGGCTGGGGAAGACCGGACGGGTGAATAGCGTGAACCCTCGTCGACGCCTCGTCATGATCACTTCCGCCGATGGGAAGCTTCAGTGGGAGATAGGGACCGGCCGCTGGAAGGCGGCGGGTGCCGCCCGGACGAACTTGGCCGGGCGGGAACGCACCACCGTCCCCGGGGTACAGAGGGCACCCAACCCGGTCGTATCTGTCTGATGTGGAACGTGACAACCCCGTTGTGGTCCAAGGGCGTAGTTGCTCTTGGTAGGCCGACCGTGAGGAAGGCGGAATTCCGCAGCGGGCGCAGGATGGCTCGAGAAGCGAATGCCGGTAGCCGAAAGGCCGCAGGAAACCGGGCACCACTGGTCGGCTCCTCTCCGACGGTGCTCGCATAACTGGCCGGATAGGGGCAGCTGCCCCGACCCGAAAGGGTGCTGACGCGAGCCGGGTGAGCCTGCGACGAATCGATGCTCGACGACGCTGGAACCTCGAGGGGGCAAGTTGGACGCCAGGACGATGCCGGAGACGACTACGGTCGCCGACGGTGACGATCCGGTGAACGGACCCCAGGGCCGAAGCCTCGACTGGGACGCTGTGCGTTGGCGGTCGGTCGAGGAACAGGTACGGCGGCTGCGGCAGCGAATCTTCGCGGCGTCACAGGCAGGGGACCTCAAGAAGGTCCGCAATCTACAGAAGTTGATGTTGCGTTCCCGCAGTAACGCACTGGTTTCGGTGCGGCGGGTGACGGAGGTCAACGCTGGCCGCAAGACGGCCGGGGTCGACGGCAAGGTCGTGGTGACAGCGGAACAGAAGGCCGAACTGGCCGACTGGGTGCAGCACCGGGCCGAACCGTGGTCACCGCAACCCGTCAAGCGGGTGTATGTGCCGAAAAGCAACGGGCGCCGCCGCCCGCTCGGAATTCCCGTGATCGCCGACAGATGCCTTCAAGCGCTGACGGTCAATGCGTTGGAACCCGAGTGGGAGGCCCGGTTCGAACCGAAGTCTTATGGGTTCCGGCCGGGTCGTGGCTGCCACGACGCCATCGTGGCTATCCACACGACGGCGAGTCGCACCGACGCCCAACGTCTGTGGGTGCTCGACGCCGATCTCGCCGCGGCATTCGACCGGCTCGACCACGACCACATCTGTCAGTCGCTGGGGACGTTCCCGGCTCGGGAACTGGTCCGGCAGTGGCTGACGGCGGGTGTGATCGAGGACGGCCGGTTCGCCCCGACCGGGGACGGCGCTCCTCAGGGTGGGGTGATCAGTCCGTTGCTACTGAATGTTGCTCTGCACGGTATGGAGGCCGCCGCCGGAGTCCGATACCACGTCACCGGCACTCGTGCCGGGAAGACAGTGTCGGGGTGCCCGGTGGTCATCCGTTACGCCGATGATCTGCTAGCCCTGTGCTATTCACGTGCACAGGCCGAGCAGGTCAAGGCGCAGCTGGCGGAGTGGTTGGCTCCCAGGGGTTTGGTCTTCAATGAGGACAAGACCCGGATCACGCATCTGGAAGATCAGGGCGTGGACTTTCTGGGGTTCACCATCCGCCGCTTCCGGAACGGGAAGCTGCTGACCAAGCCGAGTGACGATGCGTTGCGGCGGATCCGGAAACGGTTGTCCACCGAGGTGAAGGCTCTACGCGGGGCCAACGCCGATGCGGTGATCGCCAAGCTCAACCCGATCATCGCCGGATGGGCCGCCTACTACCGGATCGGGGTATCCAAACGGGCGTTCAACGCGTTGGACGCCCACGTGTGGAGACTGGTCTACAAATGGGCCCGGTTCTCCCACTCGAACAAGCCGCTGCGCTGGGTGAAGGCCCGGTACTTCGGCACGTTCAACCCCGCCAGGACGGACTCGTGGGTGTTCGGCAGCCGGGAGTCCGGCTTCTACCTCCGCAAGTTCGCCTGGACACCGATTGTCCGGCACCGGATGGTGGCAGGGGCGGCGTCTCCGGACGACCCGGCCCTGGCCGACTACTGGGCCGCGCGACGTCGCCGCAGCAAACCTCCACTGGGCCGAGGCACCCTGCGCCTGCTGCAGGCGCAGCACGGCCGATGCCCGCTATGTCGGGGGCTGCTGCTGCACGCCGAGCACGAGCCGCAAAGCCCACAGGAGTGGGAATTGTGGCTGGTGGCCACCCGCAAGGCGGTCCGCAAACACGCGATCACCGCCACCACGGGGGCTGGCACACCGGACAAACGCACCGCGCCGCATCTCGTACACGCCCACTGCTACCGCCGGGGAACCGGTGATGGCAACGAGCACAGCACTTCTGACGGTCTGTGAGCCTTCAGGGCTTGCTTGAGCCGGTTGCCCGGAAATCGGGCACGGCCGGTTCTGAGGGGGCGGGGGCGCGGCAACGCGTCCCCGCTACCCGACGAGGTGTGGTTCGGGATCATCGAACGTCAGGCCATCCACCGCGGAACCTTCGGTTCCGTCAAGGATCTGACTACCAAGATCCGCGCCTTCATCAACGGATGGAACACCCGCTGCGCGCCGTTCGTCTGGACCAAGACTGCCGACCAAGTCCTTACCAAGGCAAACCGTCAAGATACTTCAACAACAAACCACTAGAGAGCCTTAGAAAGCGCAACAACCATGTTCCACGCACCACCAGCTCGCACACCCCCAAGAGCAATTCCACAGGGTGCACAGTCCCCGAGGAAGTTACGTCGATGCGCGGCGGATCACCACGCAGGCGGTGCCCGACCTGCGTGAGCACGGGATCCCCGACGAAGTGTCCGCGGTGATCGCCCGCGCGATGTCCCGGACCCCCGGTCAGCGCCCGGCCACTGCCGCCGACTTCGGGGAACAGCTGCGAGGGCTGCAACGCGCCCACGGCTTCCCGGTCGACGAGATGGCACTTCGTGCGGAGGCCGATGCGCAGGGGAACGGGGAGCAACCGACCTGGCGCGGCGGGCGATTGTCGCAGCCATCCTCCACGCTGGGCGCGACGGGAAGTCTTCCCCTGGAGCTGACGAGTTTCGTCGGCCGCCGGCACGAGTTGACCGAGGCGAAGAATCTGCTGGCCGGGTCTCGGCTGGTGACGTTGACCGGGATCGGCGGTGTCGGCAAGACGCGGCTGGCGATGCGGGTCGCGTCCGCTGTGCAGCGCGACTACGCCGACGGTGTGCGCCTCGTCGAGTTGGATGAGCTGCGCGACGGGTCATCACTGGTCGATGAGGTGGCATCGCCGACCGCCTGGTGATCTCACCCGCGGCGCTGAGTCGCCACTATCGGTCATTCGGTGGAATACTCACGTGGTCAGGCCGATTCCGCTGACGGTGGCTTGGAAGGGGCCGGGCTGGGCGTGGATGTTCCAGAGCTGATCGGCCAGGGCATCGGGGGCGTAGAGCGGGTCCCCGCCTCCGATTGCGCCGGGGATGATGAGCTGTTTGACGTGAATGTTCTGAGGTGTGAGCGCCTCGTGGAGCATTGCACCATAGGCCGATTCGCCGGCGAAGGCGATCGAGGTGCCCGCCACGTTGGGGTTCGGTGTCGCTGCGCTGGAACCGTTGACGAGAAGGATCGTCCCGCGCCCCAGTTGCCGCATTCCGGGAAGCACTTGTTGGACGGCGGTGACGGGGCCGAGGATGGAGAAGTCGGCGGCCGCGGCGAGGTCGGCGGCCGTCGTCTTCAGGACAGGGCGCAGGAAGTCCTTGCGCGGGACCGGGCTGTACTGCAGTACCTCGATCGGGCCGAGTTCGGAGGCTGCCCGTTCGAGCGCGCCGGCCAGCTTCGGCCGGTCCTGCACGTCTGCGGCGTATCCGCGCGCCTGCACCCCGTGCTCGGCGAGTTCGGCCGCGATTCGGTCGACGTTGTCCTGGGTGCGCGAGATCAGTGCGACAGTGAATCCGTCACGCCCGAAACGTCTGGCCGTTGCCGCGCCGAGCCCTCGGCCGGCCCCGATGATTGCGATGGTCGTCATAATTGTCCTTTCGACAAGGTCGGAGTCGCCGAAGCGCTATTCGCCGGTGGTGAGGGCCGGGTGGTCGGCTGCGGTGGCGGTGAGGGTGGTGGCGGCCCAGTTGGCGAGCAGGGTCATGGCGTCGGCCGACGGGCTGCCGGGTTCGACGCTGTAGAGGGTCAGGACCAGGCCCGGGTCGGCCGGCAGCGGCATTGTTTCGTAGCCGATGGTGATCTCACCCACGACGGGGTGGTGGAGGGTTTTGGTGCCGGTGTAGTGCAGGCGCACATTGTGTTTGGCCCACCGGACCCGGAATTCTTCGCTGCGGGTGGACAGTTCACCGACGAGGTCGGAGATGCCGCGGTCGTATGGGTCGCGTCCGGCGTCGGTGCGCAACAGGTTGACCGCGCCGTCGGCCATCTGGTCCCAATCGGGATAGAACTCGTGTGCGCGAGGGTCGAGGAAGCAGAACCGGACGAAGTTGACCGCCTTGCTGGGATCGGGGTGCAGTTGGTCCGGGTACAGGGGCGAATAGAAGACGTAGGCGAGCTGGTTCGCGGCGACGAGGTCGTGGCGGGCGTTGCGCACGAATGCGGGCCCGGTGTAGCCGTCGAGGAGTCGCTGCACCATCGGCCGCACCGCCTTGGTGCGGCGTGAGCGGACTCGTTGCGGGCTGCTGAGGGCGCTGCGGTGCAGGTCGAACAGATGGGAGCGTTCGGCGTCGTCGAGTTCGAGGGCACGCGCGATGGCGTCGAGCACGGACTCGGAGACGCCGTTGACCTTGCCGCGTTCGATCTGGGTGTAGTAGTCGACCGACAGCCCGGCCAGGGTGGCGACCTCTTGGCGGCGCAGCCCGGGGACACGGCGCTTGGCGGCGTCGTAGACCGGCAGACCGACGTGCTCAGGGGTGATCTTGGCCCGCCGTGACGAAAGGAATTGGCCGATCTCGGCGACTCGGTTGGTGGACTCCATACACCCGAGGCTACGACCCGCGCGTCGGCCGATGCCAGGTGCTGTGAGGGGGGTGCTGCCAGCACCCCCCTAATCTTCGCCTCCCACGCGAGCGGTCAGCGGCGTTGCATGGATGCTGCGAGCACGGAGGTGCTCTGCGACCGAATCCTTCGATATCGACGAGGTGACATGACCACGCAAACAGCTGTCCAACCGAGCACCAGCACCAGCACTGGCCTGCCTGTGCTGGTGTATGTGCTGGCGGCCGGGATCTTCCTGATGGGCACGACCGAGTTCATGGTCGCCGGACTGTTGCCCGACGTCGCCGCGGATCTGGGTGTGGATATCGCCCGGGCCGGGTTGCTGGTCACGGCGTTCGCGGTCGGCATGATCATCGGCCCGCCGGTGATGGCGCTGGCCACGCTGCGGTTGCCCGCCCGGGCGACCTTGATCGGGGCGCTGATGGTGTTCTCCGCCGGGCACGTGGTGGCGGCGGTCAGCGACTCGTTCACCGTCGTCACCGCCTCCCGCGTCCTCACCGCGCTGGCCACCGGCACGTTCTGGGCCACCGGCGCGGTGGTGGCGGCCGCGACCGCCGGACCGGGGGCGAGCGCGCGGGCATTGGCAGTGATGTCGGGCGGAATGAGCCTGGCCGTGGTCGCCGGTGTCCCGTTGGGCACCTTCGCCGGCCAGTTCACCGGGTGGCGGGGCCCGTTCTGGATGCTGGCCGTGCTGGCGGTTCCGGCGATCGTCGCTGTCGTTCGGTTCGCTCCGGGCACCGCGACCGGGAACGCGGTGAGTGTGTCGGCGGGTTCGGAGATCTCGGCAGTGCGGCCGTGGCGGGTGTGGGCGGTGCTGGGTGCGATCATGCTGGCGCAGGCCGGGTTCCTCGGCGCCTACAGCTTCATCAGCCCCCTGCTGACCGACCGCGCCGGCATCCCTGCCGCGCTGGTGCCGCTGGTCCTGGTCGGGTTCGGTGTGGGTGCCCTGGTGGGGACCGCGCTGGCCGGTCGGATCGGCGACCGGTGGCCGCTGGCGACCATCGCCGCGGCGGTGACGGTGACCTCGGTTCTGCTGCTCGTCCTGGCAGCGACCGCGAGCCACTCGGCGATCGTGGTGGGTCTGATCGTTGTCCTGGGCGCCTCCGGGCTCGGGGCGAACCCGGTGCTGATCGCCCAGACCATGCGATTCGCCGGACATACCTCCCGGCTGGCGTCGTCGCTGGCGACCGCTGCCTTCAACCTCGGCACCGCCGCCGGATCGGCGTTAGCCGCGACCACCCTGTCGACGTCACTGGGTGTGGTCGGGCCGGCGGTCCTCGGCGCCGCGATCACGGCCACCGCGCTGATACCGATCGCACTGCTGGCGACCACCCGGGCGCGTCCTGCCGCCGGTAACCCGCCGCCCCGACCCTCCGACGAGACGCTGCGGGTCCCCACGTCCGTGAGCTAGAGCGCGGCTGAACACCGGCATCGACAGGAGAAAACCCATGCGCCCCAGGATCACCGGACTGGTCGTCCTCACGACAGCCGTCACCGCCGTCGCCGTGCTCACCGCCTGCGCGAACACCTCGGACTCGGCCGCGAACAGTTCGCCAGCCACATCACTCACGGCGCACCCTGCAACGTCACAACCTGTTCAGGAAGGACCGTTCACGCAGATTCGGTTGAGGATCGGCGCGTCGGAGGCAACCGCACGACTCTACGACAACGCCACGGCACGAGACTTCGCGTCCCTGCTACCGGTGACGATCACCCTGCACGACCTCGGCGGTCGCGAGAAGGCCGGACCGCTGCCTCGCGAACTCGCCGACGGTGCGGGCCAGAGCAGCTACCGGGCAGGACAACTCGGCTACTGGGCACCCAGCAATGACCTGGCCATCTACTACCGCGAAGACGGGTTCACGATTCCCGATCCCGGGATCGTGATGATCGGCGAGATCGACACCGGACTCGACGCCATCACCCACGCCGACGGCACCGACACCCTCACCATCACCGCAGCCTGACCACCCCAATGAAAGGAACATCATCGTGAACCCGACGTACAACTTCACCGGCCAGGTCGCCTTCGTGACCGGTGCCGGTTCCGGCATGGGACGTGCCACTGCGCGGGCGTTCGCCGAATCCGGTGCCGCGGTGACTCTCGCCGATGTCGACGACGACGCGCTGAACACCGCGGCCACCGAGCTGCGTGACACCGGGCACCAGGTCCTGTCCGTGCACTGCGATGTCTCCGACGAGGCTCAGGTCGCCGCCGCGGTCGCCTCAACCGTCGAAACGTTCGGCCGACTGGACTTCGCCTACAACAATGCCGGAATCCAAGCCCCCGCCACCGATGCCGCCGACGAGCCGGCCGAAACCTTCGACCGCGTCACCGGCATCAATCTGCGCGGGGTGTGGGCCTGCATGAAACACGAACTCGCCCACATGCGCACCCAAGGCTCCGGTGCGATCGTCAACTGTTCCTCCCTCGGCGGCCTCGTGGGGCTCCCCGGCCGGGCCGCCTACCACGCCGCCAAGCACGGTGTCATCGGTCTGACCCGCTCGGCCGCACTCGAATACGCGCCCCGCGGCATCCGGATCAATGCGATCTGTCCCGGCACCATCGAAACCCCAATGGTCACCGACATGATCGCCTCCGGCGACCTCGACCCCGACGAAGCCGCCGCCAACCAACCCATCGGCCAGTTGGGCACCGCCGACGAAATGGCCGCCGCCGTGCTGTGGCTGTGCAGCCCCGGCGCCAGCTTCGTCGTCGGCGTCGCCCTGCCCGTCGACGGCGGCTACACCGCCCGCTGACCCCCAACGACCGAAGAGGACCACCATGCGTGGAGTAGTGATGTATGCCCCCGGCGATGTTCGCGTCGTCGAGCGGCAAGACCCGAAGATCATCGAGCCGACCGACGCGATCATCCGGATCACCGCGACCTGCATCTGCGGATCCGACCTGTGGCCGTACCGGGGTGTGGAACCGGTCGATCACACCCTGATGGGACACGAGTACGTCGGCGTCGTGGAGGACATCGGTGCCGCCGTGCAGACCGTGTCGGTCGGTGATTTCGTCGTCGGGTCGTTCGCCATCTCCGACAACACCTGCGAAATCTGCCGCGCCGGTTACCAATCCCGTTGCGTACACGGCTCCTTCGTCGCCGGAGACATCGGCACCCAAGCAGAGAAGGCCCGCATCCCCCACGCCGACGGAACCCTGGTGGCCACGCCCGGTCAGCCGGAGAAGGACCTGGTTCCCTCGCTGCTGGCGGCCTCGGATGTCCTCGGGACGGGCTGGTTCGCCGCCGTCGCCGCGGAGGCCGGACCCGGTAAGACCGTGGCCGTGGTCGGTGACGGTGCCGTCGGACTGATGGGTGTGCTCGCCGCCCAACAGCTCGGCGCCGAACGGATCATCGCCATGTCCCGGCACGCCGACCGCCAAGGGTTGGCCCGCCAGTTCGGTGCCACCGACATCGTGGAGACCCGCGGCGACGAGGGTGTCGCCGCGATCAAGGAACTCACCGACGGGCTCGGCGCACACAGCGTCATCGAAGCCGTCGGCACCGAGGAATCGATGCTGCAGGCCATCCGCTCGACCAGGCCCGGCGGGCACGTCGGCTACGTCGCCGTCTCCCACGACGGTGTCACCCTGCCCGCCGACCAACTGTTCTTCGCCGAAATACACCTGATGGGCGGCCCCGCACCGGTCCGCCGCTTTCTGCCGGAGCTGATCGACCTGATCTGGCGCCGCGAGATCGATCCCGGCAAGGTCTTCGACCTCACCCTCCCGCTGGACCAGGCGGCCGAGGGCTACCAGGCGATGGACGAGCGCCGTGCCGTCAAAACGCTGCTCACCCTCTGACACGACACACCACAAGGAGCACAACAACGATGAACACCCCCCGCACACGGCGAGGCACTCACCGCTCAAGGAAGCTGGCCGGCGCCGGTATTGCCACGCTCGCCGTCCTGGCCGCCTCGGCCTGCTCGGCCGCCGACTCGCCCACCTCATCGGCAGCTCCTGCCTCGCCGGTCCCGAACCTGGCCTCCGGTGATCTGTCCCAAGGCGCCGACAACTTCTACACCAGCGACCAGGTCACCATGGAGAAGGTGACATTCAAGAACCAGTACCGGATGGACGTCTCCGGCAACCTGTTCGTCCCCAAAAACCTCGACCGCAACACCAAGAACGCCGCCATGGTGGTCGGGCACCCGATGGGCGCGGTCAAGGAGCAGAGCGCCAACCTCTACGCCACCAAGATGGCCGAGCAGGGTTTCGTGACGCTCTCGCTGGACCTGTCGTTCTGGGGTGACAGCGCCGGCGAGCCCCGCAACGCCGTCGCCCCCGACATCTACACCGAGGACTTCAGCGCCGGCGTGGACTTCCTGCGCACCCAGTCCTTCGTCGACACCGAACGCATCGGCGCGCTCGGAATCTGCGGCAGCGGCAGCTTCGTCATCAGCGCCGCGAAGATCGACCCCCGCATCAAGGCCGTCGCCACGGTCAGCATGTACGACATGGGCGGTGCCACCCGCAACGGGCTGGGCCACTCGGTCACCCTCGATCAGCGCAACGCCGCCCTGGCGCAAGCCGCAGCCCAGCGAGACGTCGAATTCACCGGCGGACCCACCGAATACACCGGCGGCACAACCGAACAGCTGACCGATCAGTCCGGCCCGATCGAGCGCGAGTTCTACGACTTCTACCGCACCGCGCGCGGGAACAGCCCCGACACCACCACCCAGCCGACGCTGTCGAGCAACGTCAAGTTCATGAACTTCTACCCCTTCAACGACATCGAGACCATCTCGCCCCGCCCGATGCTGTTCATCGCCGGCGAAGACGCGCACTCGCGCGAGTTCACCGAAGAGGCCTACCGCCTCGCCGGTGACCGCAAGGAACTGGTGATCGTGCCCGGTGCCGGTCACGTCGACCTCTACGACCGGGTCGAGATGATCCCCTTCGACAAGCTGACCGAGTTCTACACCCAGAACCTCACCTAACGGGTGGGCGGGCAGTGACCGGACCCGGTTGAGTGCTCGTACCCCCACAGAGGACCCACCGAGATGCCGGCGTGCACCGACTACGCACGCCGGCATCTCCCCATCGCCATCAAACCTCGACGGGTGATGCCAGGGACACCGAGACGCATCCACAGGCGCACGGACAGAACCGTTCTCGCTATGACACGCCTACACCGCACCGCGGTTGCCGAACCGGGGTTCGGATATCGGACGGAAGGACACCGATGACTGGGAACAGTGCCGACAACAATGAACGAGCGGGAACGATCGCGATCGGGCTGGCCATCGCGATCACCGCCCTCCTGACATACCTGGAGGCACTGGCCTGTTGACTGCTCAGGTCGGCCCTCTCACGACCCGAGCCTTAGCGGGCTCTCGCCTACGCAAGGCACCGTAGGCCGCAAGTAGTCCGCTACACGGGGTGCAGCTAGCGGCTGGCTCCGAGTCAGCTCGTTCGGCTGCGACGCCGACACCAGCATCGACGGAGACAGCGTCATCATCGGGGAGAACGTCATCGGTGAAAGAGGGAGATGTCGTCGGGGTCGCCCCCCGACATGCCCTAGCAGTGATTCTCAGAGGAGGACCACTCTACCGGGATGACTGCGCCGTGACTGCCTGACGTTGCTCTTGCAGTTGATGTCTCAAAACATCGATAAGGGAGCAGAGGAAGGTTAACCGCAGAAGGGTCATCCGCCGACCACTCGATGTCGAAGATGCCACCAGCGAGCGAAGCCCGCTGAGGATCATTCGGCCGGCACGGGAGTAGCACTCCCACACCGCCGTCGATGTCGCAATCCTGGGCGGAGGGTTGAGTGGTGAATCGGATGCGCAGAGCGTGCCCAGGCTCGACCGACCAAAGATTCGGGTGCAACGGAATACTGAACAGTTGCTGCTGTCCCGGCGTCAGGTACGTATCTTGAGACTGGGTGGCGTAGGGCCGAATGAGTGTCCCGTTGCTGTCGCGCCACGTGTGATCGGAATCTAGAGCACTCTGGCTGCCGAGAACGACACCGAAAGTGATCGGAATTTCAGTGCCGTCTGGCGCGACGTCCAAAAGAGTCGCTATCAGTGCGAGATTCGTGGTGTTGGTTCGGGCGAAGACCTCGACACTTGAGGGACCGGCTAAAGTCACGCCATTGGTGAATGGTGCTGTCGTAAAATTCAGAACTCCATCAGATTCGGTTGGGGGCGTCCAAGCAATCGTTTCACGCCCCGGGGTGGTCGCGAGGCCGTTCGCCAAGGTGGCGGCTGGGCCAAGGTAGAACGGGTCATAATCGGAGTCCAATGGGTAGGACGCCGCGTTAATCCAGCGTTCGCTTCCCTGCTCGTACAGATGCATAGGCTGCTCCGTGCGGTCGATGCCAGTCGCCTCATCCTTGAGCCAAGTGTCGTACCATCTCAGCATGACGGCAGGGTCCAGACCTTCAGTGTGGTGCCAAGGGCCTACGATCAGCTGGTACTTTCCCGATGCCGAGTCAGAGAAAGCAGGACCGTTGGTTGACTCCACGCGGACAGCTGCATTCTGCATTGCCGCATACATTTCCAAGGCTCCACGTCGCCCGACATCACTCCAGCCCGTCCACAAAAGCGTCGGAATGTCGTTATCGACGATCTTTGTTGCATAGCCAATCGGCTGGCGTTCTTGCCAGAACTCGTTGTAGGCGGCCGGCCCACCCGTGCGCAAATCGTTTGCCACTACACCGAAAGCATCTCGGGCGGAAGGCTGGTTCCCTACGAACTCGCCCATTTGATCATAAAGGACCGAATCACCTGTCGGAATACCTCCTACAAGCGACATCTCGCGAATGTAGTCCCATCCAGTGCACGCCGGGATGATGGCCTTTAGAGGCGAGCCCTTACCAACCATGCCGGCTGTGGCAATCAGTGCCATGCCAGGGTAGGAACAGCCGTAGCCGCCCACCGCGCCATTAGAGCCGTCCAATTTTCGCGCCGCCCACTCGACGATCTCCACACCGTCGGCAGCATCGCGCCCGGAAAAGAGTCCAAAACTACCGCCCGAGTCTTGGGTACCTCGGATCGAAACACTGGCAAAGATGTATCCATGCTGTGTGAATAGTTTGCCGTGTTCGACCGCATACGGCTCGGTATCGGGAGCGTACGGCGTAATATTCACTATTACGGGAAAAGTTCCCGGAGCGCGTTCTCCGGTAGCCACATCTGCTGGATATTTGACGGTCGCGTCGAGGACGACACCGTCATCCATTCGCACCGGAATGTTGCCGGAAACGACCTGTCCGTACGTCGCAGGGCCCAGTTCCCAACCTTCTCCAGACGAAGGCGTCTTGAGGGGGCCCTCGGAGGATTCCGCAGTGCACCCTACGGCAACACTGGCGAGGACGACAACCACACTGAGACACAGTCTCATACGCCGCGGACTGGGGAATTTCACTCGGCGATCCTCTCGCGATTGATGTGTCGGTCGAGCCGATTCCGGCGACGGCGGTCGAGCGCATGTCGAGGAACGACTGAAGCGTGGAAAACCGGAAGGCCGAGGGGCATCAGCCGCATCTTGCCAATCGATTGGTGCCGACTTTACCGCCGCAAAGGCGCCCGCAGCAAGGCTCCGCGTTGACTCATCGGAAATCCCGCGTAGGTCCATTCGTTGCCTCACCTGATAATGCCCGCGTAGCGGCGTGTCGGTCGGGAGTTCGGGTGGTGGCGGTAGGGCCGGATGATGGGACTGTCGAGGGCCGAGCGCAAAGCGGTGCCGAAGACGATCGCGACCCGCTACACGCGGGCCGACAAGGTCGCCAGGGAATCATCCTCGACGAACTGTGTCGCACGACCGGCTGGAACCGTGACCACGCTCGCATAGGTACTACATACGGTGTTGATCCCTCGCGTCGTCACAGCACGCGCACCTCGGCCCGCAATATACGGACCGAAGGTCATTGCGGCGCTGGTATTCTGATGGGCGGTTCTGGGAATGCCCGCCGGCAAGCGCCTGGCACCGACACTGCCCGAGTTGGTACCACTGTTGCGTCGGTTCTCCGAACTCGCGATCGACGACGACACGGTAACGCTTGGGCGGTTGTCTGATAGTGGCTTCACCAGTCGCGGCGGCGCCGGAGAGGTTCCCGCAACAGCTCGCGCGACCCTCGGGCGAAGACATGGGTGGCCCGTTCACGAGAGCTACCGGAAGGGACTGACGCAGAGCCCGCGCCCTATGTCGAGCAGAAGGCTTGGCCGCGAATCATAAGCGCACACAGAGATTGTGGCCAGAGGAAGGCTTGAGACGTCCGGTCAAAGTTCGCTAGAAACGCCGAATCGGCGAGGGTCGCAATCAACGGTTGCGGGCCACGGATCCGGACCAGATGTGGGCGTTGGACTTCCAGGTCGATACCACGGTCGGCGGCCGACAGGTGCGGTTCCTCCATATCATCGACGAGTTCACCTCAGAGGCCCTTGCGACGCAGGCGTTTCGGTCCTGCAGCACCAATCAGTTGATCGAAGTGCTCAAGCCGGGTACGCCTCGGGTGATCGGAACTCGAGCGATCCCTGTGGTCGGTAACTGTTGTACTCGAGCCTCCAATCGTCAACAAGGGCCTGCTCCTCGGTCAGCGAATGGAACACCTCGCAGGCGAGGAATTCGTTGGAATTGAGAATGGGGCCCAGTCATGTCCTCTATAACTTCATCGTGGCGGAGACTTTCCTCGCCGCCGACGTCGATGCACACGAGTTCTGGACAGTGCAGACTCAATCATCCGTGACATGAGTTCGCGCGCGGAATTGGGCAATTCTCGAAACTCGCCGGATGTACACGACGTGCGTCCCCGACGATGGACGCTCGGTCCGCATACACGGGAGTAGCCCCTCTGCACCGGGGTGCCCGACGACGATCATCGAACACCCCGGCACGCCACAGGACTCCAAGTCTTAGAGATCCAGCACCAACCGCGTATCGTGACAACGCGAGACACAGATCATCATGGTGTCGTTCGCTTCCTTCTCCTCGTTTGACAGGAGTGAGTCACGGTGGTCGACGCGCCCCGCCAGAACAACGGTTTCGCAGCTTCCGCACGTGCCCTCGCGGCACGTGAACGCTGGCGCCAATCCATCCGCCTCAAGAGCTTCCAGTACGGAACGCCCCGCAGGCACGATAACGGTGCGGTCACTGCGCTCAAGGCGAACCTCAAATTGGGTGTCCAGGGCATTCTCGATGACTTTGGGACTGAACCGCTCCGAATGGGGCGCTGCCCTTCCCTGATGCGAGCATGCCGCCTCAAGGGCCGTCAACAGCGGCTCGGGGCCGCATGCGTACACCTCCGCACCCCGTGGCGTGTTCGACAGAACTCCGTGGAGATCGAGCAGTCCGAACTCGTCTTGTGGCTGGAGGACGACCCGGTCGCCGTATGCCGCCAATTCGTCCCTGTAGACCATAGAGGCCCGAGTCCGACCCCCGTACAGCAACTTCCAGTCTGATCCGGTTCGCTCAACGCTGGCGATCATCGCTAAAATCGGGGTGATGCCGATCCCGCCGGCGACGAAGAGATAGCTTTCCGCGGGAACCAATTCAAAGTGATTCCGCGGTGCGCGGACTATCAGCTCGCGCCCCGGAACCGCAATGTCGTGAAGCAGTTGCGATCCGCCGCGACCATCCGCCACCCGCAGAATCGCAATGCGATACCTATCGCGATCGCGGGGGTCACCGCACAACGAATACTGCCTAGTCACAGAATCGCTGATAACGACGTCGATATGAGCGCCGGGCCCCCATGCCGGCAACCCGTCGGTACCTGGCGCCGGCGTAAGGGTGAGGGCTATGACGTCGTCCGCGACATCTAGACGCTCGTTCACCAGCACCGCCATATCGGACGTGCGGTCAGCACGGGCAGGCTTCACCGTGACACCTCCGCTGTCGCTCACCAGTTCACCATCGCTCTCATAACGTGACACGGACGTGCGCCGAGGCGTGCGTGAGCACGCCTCGGCCACGACTATCGCCCAATCGCCTCGAGGTATAGCCGCTTGAAATTGCGGTTGATGGTCTCGTAGACATCGTTGTAAGGACCAGGCTCGTATGCGGGAGACTTGAGGCCACGCTGGATCAACTCACACAGGTCGTCATCCTGTTGACGGGTGACAATGCCGACTTCGCGCAGATGCGCGAGGTCGTAGTCGACGCCCTCGATTGCGTCTGCGTTCACAAGGCCGATGACGCGGGACTCGGTCGTCGTTGGGGTAAGTGGCTTGTAGGTCGTAATTTTGACAAAGTCGGGCAGGACGACCATCTCCAGCGAACCCGTGTGCCAAGACACGTACGAGGCTTGGGTCGGCGGGCTGTCGGGATCGCCGAGCATCTTCTTGACACCGAACTTGCCGTCGATCGTCAACGACTCGTCCAGGAGCGGGTAGTTATCGGTCCAGTCGAAGTCCCCGTCGGGGATCGTGTCCCCGAGCGGCCCGTCGCGCTCGACGCGAACTACCTTACTGACCTCAGGATGGTTCACAGCACAGTGATAGCACTCTAAGCCATTCTCCCACAGCACTTTCCAGTTGCAATTCAGAATCTTCTTCACGTCCCATGCCACCCGAGTGTGCTCGAGCCTGTACTGGCTCAGATCTGCTGCGGCGAGATGCTCCGCGACGGTGGTTTCCGGGTTTTCACTGAAATTGACGAACACCAGACCAGCCCAGACGTCCACTGCTGCCCTCTTTAGCGGATAGGCGGACTTGTCGAAGTCAGCATGCATGCGAGGCGCGGACATGAGCTTTCCGTCATGATCGAAGGACCACGCATGGTACTGACACACGATGGCACGCTTGCAGTTCCCTTCCTCCGCATCCACGAGGCGTGATCCCCGGTGACGACAGACATTGTGAAGGGCGTTCAGGTCACCGGAACGATTTTTGGTCACGATCACCGAGTAGTCGACGAAGTCGAACTTGATGAAGTCACCCGGGTTTGCAAGCTGCGATATGTGCCCGACATAGTGCCACCGCTTGAGGAAGAATGTGTCCAGTTCCCGCTGGAACCAGTCCGGGCTGACATAGGCATCACGCGGTAAACCAACGTTCGGCAGATCCTTGATTGCAATTTCTGAAGACGCGGTAATAGTCATCGTTCAGTCCTTTCGTGCACCAGTGTGCAGTATGTTCATGGTCCACACCCCAATCAGGGGCAGAGCCCTCTCCCGATCACGGTCAGGTGAGGGCGGGCGTCGCCAGTTCCCGCTCCGCGCTGCTCTGCGCATCCGGCAGAAGCGTTGCAGCACCGAAGTCCCACGAGATGGTGACGTCGTCGCCGCGGCGAAGCTGATCGCCGGTCACCGCAGGCTCTCGCACCGTGATCCGGCCGTGCCCCGGAACATCGATTTCCAAGCGGCGGGTGGCGCCGAGGTAGACAAGATCCGCCACCACGCCCGGCAGCGAGCATCCGTCGGAGGCATTCGTGCAGTTCGAAGCGCCGACTCGGCAGACCTCCGGTCGCAGGAGGAAGGACGCCGACACTCCGATCGGAGCATCCGTTCTTTCGACGCGAACTCGTGAGTCGCCGATAGCGACGACAGCCTCATTGCCGATGTCCTCAGCGGGTCCGGTGAAGATGTTCGACTCACCGAGGAAGTTCGCCACGAAACGGCTGGCCGGCCGACGGTACAGGGTTTCACCCGTGTCGCACTGCTCGATCCTGCCCTCGTTGAACACCGCGATACGATCCGACAGCGTCAGCGCCTCTTCCTGATCATGCGTGACGAGCATGATGGTGACGCCAAGCTCTCGGTGAATGCGGCGGATCTCCCCTTGGAGGGAGTCACGCAGCTTCTTGTCCAGTGCGCCGAGCGGTTCGTCCATGAGGAGAATCGGAGGGTCGAATACCACGGCCCTGGCTAGGGCGACTCGCTGCTGTTGACCGCCAGAGAGCTGCTTCGGGTAGCGATCACCGAACTCTCGGAGATGCACGAGATCGAGTGCCTGACCGACCTTCTCCTTGATCTGTGCCCGAGTCATCTTCCGCCGCTTGAGTGGGAAGGCGATGTTCTCCGATGCCGTCATATGCGGGAATAGAGCATAGTTCTGAAAAACCACGCCGATGTTGCGACGATGCGGCGGACGAGAGCTGATCGACTCTCCTCCGAGCAGGATCTCTCCCGCTGTCGCTGGAGTGAAACCGGCGATCATGCTGAGCGTCGTCGTCTTTCCGGACCCACTGGGGCCCAGCAGGGTGACAAACTCGCCCGGCTTAATGGACAGATCGACCGACTTGACCACGCCATTCTTGCCGTAGTTTTTGCTGAGGCCTACGAGGTCAAGGGCAACGCCCGCCCCGCTGTGCGTTTCAGACCGCATTCTTCTTACTCCTTGTGATACGTACGGCGATGACAGCAAGGAACAGCGCCACAGTCACGCCGCTCGCCAACGCTGATGCTGCAGCGATTGTCGGATCCGAGTCCCTTGCGACGCTCGAATACATCTGGACCGGAAGGGTGGTTTGAAGCGGCGAGGCGAGAAAGATCGACACGAGGGTTTCGTTGAAGGACCCCAGGAAGGCCAGCAAAGCGCCCGTCGCCACACCGGGCAGGATGATTCTGAGCGTCACCAGCATGAAAGTCGTCACCGGCGGTGCGCCGCACGAGGCCGCAGCCTGTTCGAGGCTTCGATCCAGACTCTGTAGTGAAGAGGTCACGCTGATCACCACGAACGGCAGCACGAGCACTACGTGAGCCAGAACGAAACCGAGGACAGTGCCGGAGATCCGCCACTGGAGGAACATCGAGTACATTCCGATGCCGGCGACGACAGCGGGAACAACGGTGGGAAGGAGAATGATCGACTGGATACCTGCGACCAGACGCCGCGACTTGGACCGATGGAGCCCCAGCGCAGCTATAGTGCCTAGGACTGTCGCCAGGACCATGACGATGGTGGCTGTTTGCAGGGAGTTCAAAAAGGCGTTGTACCACTTGGCGTTCTGGAAAAAGTTCTCGTACCACTGCAGTGACCATCCAGGAGGCGGGAACACAAAGCTTCCCGCGCTCGTGAAGCTCACGATCGTCACGACGACGATCGGCGCCACAATCCATACGAACACGATGGCTGCCCAGACGGCCAGCAGAAACCTGCTTGGAGCTATGCGCGACACGAATTAACTCTCCCTCGAGTCGGTGCCCAGGGACGTGATTGCCGGCCCGACGAACCGTCTTCCTGCGAGCAACAGAACCGCGGTGGCCACGATCATGACTGCAGCTATGGCACCGCCACGACCCCAGGACAACAGCGTGCTGATTTGTGTATAGAGGAACTGTGACAGAAGTACCTGGTTGGGCGATCCCAGTAGGTCCGGGGTGACGTAGAAGCCGAGCGAGATGACGAAGACCAAGAGGCTTCCCGCCAGAACCCCCGGAATCGAGAGCGGAAAATACACCTTCAAGAATGCGACGGCAGGACGAGCGCCCAGGGTGTGTGCGGCACGCACAAGACTCATGTCGATTCTGCTCATCGTCGCATACAGCGGCAGCACCATGAACGGAAGCATCGCCTGAATCATCGCGATGGTCGCGCCGGGTACCGATCCCGAGAGTTGCAGCTGTTCCAGCCCCAGAGAACGACCGAGCTGGTCCACCGGTCCATTGTCCTGCAACAGGATCACCCAGGCGAACGTCAATGCCACGGGCGACGAACAGAACTGCACCAGAACCACACCGAGGAGAACCGTTCGCCACATCGGCTTCGCGACGGTGATGAGGTAGGCGTAGGGGTAGGCGATCAGGAGGCATCCGATCGTGATCGCCACACCTGTGACCAAAGTTCGGACAAGAATGGTGACGTTCACTGATTCGCCGAGAAACCACGTGAAGTTGTCGAATCCGCCGACCTGGGGAGCCTGGAAATCCGTGAAGCCCCGCCGCAGCGCCTCGAACGTCGGCCAGGCGAAGAGCACCGTGATCATCGCCAACGCCGGTAGCGCCAGCCAGAGCCAGTCCGATGGCAGCCTCCTGCGGTGCTTGGGTCGCGACGACGATTCCCCTTCGCCGTTGGGTCGAGCGTCGCTGGAGTGGCGACCGTCGACGTCAGCTGTAAGTGTCATGGCGTCAGCCCGCCTGCCAGGTAAGCCATGCCTGGTCAACTCGGTCGTTATTCTCGCTCCACCACTTCATGTCTACGATGTGCGTGTCATCCAGATGGCCGGACTCTGTCGCAGAGAACTTCCTGCCGAGCTCGTCCAGTTCGACACTGGAGCCTTCGACGGTCGGTGCGTACGGAACTGCTTCCGCCAACTGCTCCTGTGGCGCGGGCGTCGCGATGTAGGAGAGGAACTTCTGTGCCGCCTCCTTGTTGGGAGCCCCCTTTGGGATGGTGAGCTGATCCGTTGCTCGCATCGCGGTGTTCCACACGGGCGCGTACGGTGCGCCGTCCTTCGCGGCGGTATGCGCCCGGCCGCTATATACCAACGCCATCGCAACCCCGCCCGAGTTGAGCTGCTCGGTCGACTGGGCAGTCGTCCCGTACCACGAGACGTCGTTCCGCAATGTGGCCAACTTCGCCATCGCGCGCTCGTAGTCGAGTGGGTAGAGATTCTCGGGCGCGACACCGTCTGCCATGAGAGCAAGCTCTAGCTGTCCTGGCACTGCATAATCCCACATCCCCCGCTTACCCGGGTACTTCGCGGTGTCGAAGAAGTCCGCAATCGAGGTGGGTGGATTGTTGCCGAATAGGTCCTCGTTGTAGACCATCACGAACGATTGCTGCAGCACCGGCAGCCCGCAGTCGCTGAAGATCAGATCCGGATCGATCTGTGACATGTCGACAACGGTCCGGTCAATCGGTTCGAGCAGTTCACCACATTTGGCGACAGCGACGTCGGTAGCCACCTGTACGACGTCCCAGGAAACGTTGCCCGACTGCACCATTGCCTGAAGCTTGGCGTAATCGGTCGGCGAGTCCTGAACCACCGTGATGCCGTTCTGCTCCGCGAACGGATCGGTCCAGTACTGCTCCTGAAGCGCCTGACCGTCGCCCCCCCACGACACAAATGTCATCGCATTTTCCGCTCCAGGCGACGCGCCACACGCGGTGAGTAGAGCAACGCTCCCGGCGAACGCTGCTGCAGAGATAGGCTTCTTCATGTTTCTTCTCCTGTCGACGCTGCGGGATGGCCCGCCGGTGGGGTGACCGTCGCGTCCGCGGTTACTGGGGGATGCTCACAACGCAGTGCAATTTGGTCGGACTCTCGCCTGTCCAGGTGTGGCGGCGTTCATCCTCATCACTGATCGCGTTGCCAATCGATTGGTATCGACCATAGCTGTGATGTGTGTCGCACACAAGTCCGAGAGTGAGTGTTTACGTGGACGCAATTGAAGCTGAGCTAATGAAACAGTTCTGCAACAGATGCTCCCCCGCCCTCAGTCTCGCCGGCGCGTCACTTTCGTCCTTAGATATGTCCGCAACAACCGACACCTGGAGCCGAACGCCGCGCGAAATTTGCGCGCTGCCGCAGCTGCAGCCGCGTGTGACATCCCAAGATCCAAGGCTGTTGATTCGCTACGCAATCCGATGCTCAACCATCGACTGCAGCGTGGCCTTCAGGTATCGTTCCAAACGATTGGCAAGGGTTGGCCATCGTTTCCCGAATCCCCTCTGGAGCCCGCCCTGTCATCCTCGACTGCCATCTCGACGAAGGACAATCATGAACTCGATTACGGCCAACGCGCTCGTGTTCACTGCCCAAGGGAACCTCGAACTAGACGTCGTGGACATCCAGGCGCCGGGCCCGGGCGAGATCCGCGTGCGGCTGAAGGCCAGCGGCGTGTGTCACTCCGACCTGCACGTCGCCAACGGAGACTGGGGCTCAAAGGTTCCGACGGTTCTCGGCCATGAGGGGGCCGGAATTATTGAATCGGTCGGCCCCGGAGTATCCCCAGACCGAGTCGGGGAGCACGTCGCACTGTCCTGGTTCGCTCCCTGCCTCAAGTGCAAGTACTGCGTCAGCGGTCGGCAGTGGGCGTGCCGCGACACCACCGCCAACGACGCGGTTATGGCGGACGGGACCACCCGCATCCGCCGAGCAGGTGCCAGCATTCACGCCTTCCTCAACGTCGGCAGCTTTGCCGAGTACGCGGTGGTGCCGGAGTCCGGCGCCATTACGATCCCCGCCGAGCTTCCGTTCGAGATCGCCGCACTCATCGGGTGTGCTGCAACCACCGGAATCGGGGCGGTGCTCAATACAGGCAAAGTGCCGGCGGGGAGTTCCGCCGCGGTTGTCGGATGTGGAGGTGTCGGACTATCGGTGGTGATGGGCCTTGCACTTGCCGGCGCCAACCCGATCATTGCAGTCGACATGTCCGACGAGAAGTTGGCAGCAGCCAAGGCGGTCGGTGCAACGCACGTCATAAATGCCGCCGACGGAACGGTCGTGGAGCAGATTAGGGAGTTGACCGACGGCGGCGTCGAGTACGCCTTCGAGGCAGCGGGGCGGGTGGACACCGCCGAGCAGTGCGTGTCGATGACATGTGCCGCAGGAACCGCAGTTCTGGTGGGCATGCCATCGGGCGGTACGGCCCTGCCTTTGAACCTGCTCGACGTGACCCTCAACGGCAAGTCGGTCGTGGGATGCAGCTACGGCGGTTCCACCCCGTCCCTTACCTTCCCGATGCTGGCGGAACTGTACATGTCGGGTCGGCTTCCCCTGGACAAGCTGGTGGGACGTCGGATCGAGCTCGGCGACGTGCCGCATGCGTTCGAGGAGATGAAGGTCGGACGCGGCCTCCGCTCGGTCGTCTGCTACTGATCTGCAGAGCTCGAGTAACTACTTGACTCTGCCCGCCCACCGGCTCGGTGGGCGGGCAGAGTTTGTCTCTGGCCTTAGTGAAGGTCAGCGGCCGGCGAGGAGCTCGGCAAGGTGGAGCACCTCGGTGGCGGGGTGGAGGTTGTCGATCTGGGTGCGGCAGGAGAATCCATCGGCAAGGACAACGGCCTGAGGGGGGAGGGTGCGCAGCGCCGGGAGGAGCTGCGTCTCGGCTACCGCTACGGACACCTCGTAGTGGCCACGTTCGGCACCGAAGTTTCCGGCCAGGCCACAGCAACCACCGACCGTCGTTACCTTGGCGCCGGCTCGCTCCAGAAGTGCACGGTCGGCGTCCCAGCCGATCACGGCATGGTGATGACAGTGGGGCTGCGCGGTGATCTCCAGGCCTGAGAGGTCTGGCGGGGTGTAATCGGCGTCCGCAGAGAGTAGTTCGGCCAAGGTACGCACTGCCGAGGACACCTGTGCCGCGTCCGAGGTGTCGACGAGCTCGACCAGATCAGATCTCAGCGCGGCGGTACAGGACGGTTCGATTCCCAGCACGGTGGCGCCACGCTGTACATAGGGATACAACACGTCAACCGTGCGCCGCAGCCGCCGCCGCGCTCCGTCGAGTTGGCCGGTCGAAGTCCACGTCAGTCCGCAGCACACCTCGCTTGCGGGCAGATGGACCGCGTATCCCGCGTCGTTCAGAAGGTCGATGGTGGCTGTTACCACCCGCGGATTGAAGCTCGAGCTGAAGGTGTCGACGAAGAGAACGACCTCTCGACCTGGCGTGTACTTTCCGACACCCGGTGGTCCAGTCTTCACCGCAGCCTTGAACGCGGCCCTGTCGGTGGACGCGGCCAACTGAGGGATGGAGCGTCGTGCGTCGATACCCGCGAACCACATCAGCGGCCGGTGCAGAGGCACTACGCTGCTGAGGCCGTTGAACAGTGCTGGGAGGCGACGCGCGAGACGCAACCACAACGGCAGCCAGCCGAGCGAGTAGTGCGAACGCGGGCGCAGCCGCCCGGCATACCGAGCGTTGAGCACCTCGGCTTTGTACTTGGCCATGTCGACACCGGTCGGGCAGTCCGACTTGCACCCCTTACAGCCCAAACACAGGTCCAGCACATCGCCTACTTCCGGAGACTGCAAACCGTTCGGACCGAGCTTTCCCGACACCGCGTCTTGGAGCACCCGTGCCCGCCCGCGAGTGGAGTCCTTCTCGTTCCTCGTGGCCTGGAAGGATGGGCAGATGACGCTGTCAGGTGCCGGGTTCGCTGCGACACATCGTCCGACGCCCGTGCAGCGGTGCACGGCATCGAAGAGACCGGCCGAGTCGTCCGGATAGCTGAACGCCGTGGAGCGCGCCAGGGGCAGTGGCGTCGTGTAGCGGATATCGGCCTCCACCGGAACGGGATCGACAACGATTCCGGGATTGAGCAGGTTCTCGGGATCAAAGTGCGCCTTGACCTTCCGGAAGACGTCGATGGCTGCAGCCGAGTACATGTGCGCGAGCAGTTCGCCGCGCGCTCGACCGTCACCATGTTCACCCGACATTGATCCCCCGTATTTGGCCACGAGTGTCGCTGCATCGTCGAGGAAGTCCCGATAGCGCCGGCGACCCCCACTGTCGTCGAGGTCGAAGTCGATGCGTACGTGTACACACCCGTCCCCGAAGTGACCGTATGGGACACCCGTGAACCCGTGGCCGGTGAGCAACTCTTCGAAACGAGTCAGATAATCCGCGAGGTGCTGCGGAGGCACTGCCGCGTCTTCCCATCCTGCGTGGGCGGGGCGGCCTGTGGACGTACGTGCGACCAGACCAGACCCGTCTTCACGGATCTTCCACAGGGCAGCCATTTGCGCCGACGAGGTCACGACCCGATGGTCCAAGGCCCGGCTGGCGTCGGCCACAGCGTCGGCCACAGCGGCGAGGGCAGACTTCTCTTCGCCGACCACTTCGACGAACAGCCATCCGGCGCCCTCTGGAAGGTCGCGTACTGCAGCCGACCTGTCCGCGACTGCGTTCGTGATGCGACGGTCGAGGCCTTCGCAGGCAACCGGAGAAAATGGAAGGATCGCCGGGACCGCGGCGGCAGCGGCGATCATGTCGGGGAATCCAAGCACGACCATGACTTTGTGCGCAGCGTCGGCAACGAGACGGACATCGGCCTCCACTACCGTTGCCAGCGTTCCTTCGCTGCCCACCAACATTTTCGTGACGTCGAAGCCGTTCTCAGGAAGCAGGTTTTCAAGCGCGTAGCCCGAGACTTGCCGCCCGAACCGGCCGAACTCGGTGCGGATGGTGGCTAGCGAGTTCATCGTGGTGGTTTGCAATCCCCGCAGAACAGATGACCCGTCGCTGGATCCGTCTGCGAGGCTTCCGAGGCGGAGGTGCTCACCCGTACCGGTCACCACATGCAGGCCGTGCACGTTGTCGCTGGTGCGTCCGTACCCCAGAGCCCGCGAACCGCATGCGTTGTTTCCGATCATTCCGCCGATCGTGCATCGAGAGTGGGAGGACGGATCTGGACCGAAACGCAGACCGTACGGGGCTGCGGCTCGCTGCAGCGTCGCGTGTGCGGCGCCCGCCTGTACTCGAGCCCGGTTGCTCTCGAAGTCCACGCCAAGCACGCCGTTGAGGTGTCTCCTGTGATCGACCACGAGTCCGGTGCCGATGGCGTTGCCTGCGATCGATGTGCCGGCGCCGCGGCTGGTAATCGGGATGCCGTGTGCGGTGGAGACCGACATGATGGCGTCGATTTCGTCGATGGCCCGCGGGAACACCACAGCGCTCGGTGGTACCCGGTAAACCGAGGCATCCGAGGAGTACAGCGATTTGGTCAGTGCACTGTCGTCGACCTCGACTCCCTGACGCCGTAGCGCCATCACTGCCTCGACAACCGCGGCGGGTGCGGGGTGCGTCACCGAGGAGATCATCTTGTCCGGTCCGCGTCCGCAGTCATCGGGAGAAGACACAGAGTCGCTCCACGGTGAGTGCGGAGGCGGTCGACTCGGGCCCCTCCTTGGTGTTTCCGGAGTTCCGGAGTCCTCCGTAGGGCATGTTGTCGGCGCGGAACGACGGTGCCTCGTTCACCAGAACCGCGCCGAAATCGAGTCTGTCGGTGGCCGCCAGGGCCTTGTCGAGGTTCTGGGTGAAGACGGCGGCCTGCAGGCCGTACTGGGAGTCGTTCGCCATGTCGATCGCTTGATCGAAACTCTCTACTCCGACGACACTGACCACCGGGGCGAACGCTTCCTTCTGAATGAGATCGCTGGACTGCGCAGCGTTGTTCACCACGGTCGGGGGTACAACCCCGTCGGATCGGCGTTCGCCGCCAGAAACGACTTCCGCTCCTTGCTCGGTTGCGGAACGTATTGCTGCAAGGGTGCGTTCGGCCACCCGGTTGTCGATCAGTGGGCCGCACACGACCTGCTCGTCCCGTGGGTCGCCGGAGACGATTTCACCGGTTCGTGCGACGAGCAGGTCGAGGAACTCGCCGTGTACGGCGCGATCGACGTAGATCCGCTGGACCGAGACGCAGGTCTGCCCGGCGAAGACGAACGCGTTCGGAGCGAGAAGATTCGCTGCTCGTTCGAGGTCGGCGTCGGGCTCGATGATGGCCGGACTCGCGTTTCCCAACTCGAGGAGGACCTTCTTGCGGGGGTCGCTTGCCGCGATGTGCCAGCCGACCTCGGTCGACCCGGTGAAGCTGATCGCCGCGACTCGCGGATCCTGGACGATCGAGGCGCTGATCTCGGCCGGCTCCCCTGGAACCACCGAGAGGTACCCAGCCGGGAGACCTGCGGCAGTACAGATGTCGGCGAGCACGAACGCGGTGAGCGGGGACTGCGGGGCAGGCTTCAATACGACCGGGCATCCTGCAGCCAACGCCGGAGCCAGCTTGTGAGCAACCAGATTGAGTGGGAAGTTGAACGGCGTGATTGCGGTGACGACCCCAATCGGGCGGTTTACGGTGTAGGCCAACTTGTTCGCCCCCGCAGCCGTGGCGTCCATTGCGACCATATTTCCAGTGCGTGTTCGCGCAACAGCGGCCGACACCCGGTACGTGCTTGCTGCCCGGTCAACCTCGGATCGTGCCAGGGCGATCGGCTTACCCACTTCGGACGAGATCAGCAGTGCCAGCTCCTCACGCCGGCGCAGCAACTCCTCGGCCACCCGGTCGAGAACTGTGGCCCGCTCGTGTGCGGGGATCGGAGCGTCGAGCGCGGCATGGGCTAAGCCGACCGCCGCGGTGGCCTGCGCGGCGGTCGCTTGGCCGACACTCCCGACTGCTTCGCCGTCGTACGGGTTTGTGACATGCGCCCGACTCGAGGTGGAGATCTCCTCGCCACCGAGGAGGACGCCGCGCTCGAGCACTTGGCGGGAAAGGGCAGTGGTGAGAGACATTGATGCAGATCTCCTTGAGAGGGTTTGGTGGCCGGGACGCGTCTTACTCGGGCAGCGACCCGAACATCACGTGCCGCGCCTCTGTGTACTCGTGGACGATCGACGTCGACAGGTCTTTGCCGCCGCCGGAGGCCTTCCCTCCACCGTGCGGGAACTCGGGAGTCACGCTGAGGTGGTGATTGACCCAGACGCAGCCGAATTCCAGCTCGCGAGTGAAGCGGAGTGCTCGGTCGATGTCGCGGGTCCACACCGATGAGGCCAGGGCATATGGGGTGCCGTTCGCGAGCTGCAACGCCTCCTCCGCGGTCTTGAAGGACTGCGCCGTGACCACTGGTCCGAAGATCTCGTTCTGCACGACCTCGTCGTCCTGTTGGACTCCGACCAAGATGGTCGGATCCACGTAGTAACCGGGCAGCGCCCTCGCAGCGTCACCCCGCAGCACGTCGACGTGGTCCGGGCAACGGTCGAGAAAGCCAAGCACGCGTTCGTGTTGCCGAACATTGTTGACGGGACCCAATCGGGTTGCGGCGTCACTGGTGAGACCCATTGTCATGCTTGACGCGGCGGCACGGAGTTCGTGGAGAAAGCTGTCGAAAATCGACTCGTGGACGATCATTCGCGCAGCCGCGGTGCAGTCTTGCCCCGCATTCCAGAAAGACGCGAGACCGATGAACTGGGCGGCCGCCGCGGGATCGACGTCATCGAACACGACGACAGGTGCTTTCCCGCCAAGCTCCAGATGGGAGTGCTTGAGGCCCCGCGCGCTGAGCTCGGCAACACGACGACCTGCCGCCGTCGATCCCGTGATCGACACCATCTTCACCAGCGGGTGCCCGACGATCGCCTCACCGCAGTCGGCTGCGCCGGTGACGACGTTCAGAACTCCGGCTGGGAGGAACTCCGCGGCCACCTCGGCCAGAAGCAGGGTGGTCAGAGGGGTGGACTCCGCCGGCTTGAGCACGACAGTGTTACCCGCGGCCAGCGCGGGGCCGCACTTCCACACCGCCATCATCAGCGGGTAGTTCCACGGGGTGACCTGGCCGACGACGCCGAGCGGATCACGACGTAGGTAGGAGGTCGTGCCAGCGAGGTACTCCCCCGCGGTCGCGCCGCTGAGGGTTCGCGCCGCCCCCGCGAAGAAGCGGAGATGATCAACGACGGTCTCGATCTCTCCGCGTGCTGCGGTGATCGGCTTACCTGCATTACGGGACTCGAGCTGCGCGAACTCCTCGGCCCTGGTTTCCACCGCTTGGGCGATCCTCAGCAGCGCGGTGGAACGCTGACTCGGCGACACACGTCGCCATGTCCCGAACGCGCGATCGGCGCTTCGCACGGCATGATCCACATCCGAGGGCGAGCAGCGCGGGACGACTGCGAACTCCTCGGTTGTCGAGGGATCGACGATGCGGTCGACGTCCTCTGAGGTCGGGACGTAATTCTTGCCGTCAATGAACGGGTAGGCCGTGCCGGTATGCACCATGGGTTTGATCACCATTCTGTCGTCGGAAGTTTCGTTGCAGGTGATTAACGAGGGCGCTGACCAGTGCGAACGGAAGCAGATCGACTGCTAACGCCAATCGTTTGGCATGCTTGCCCAACGTATGCGATGGATACGGGGTGCGCAAGGCTCGCGCCAGACTCAGCTCCTGCCGCCGGCTGACGACGCCCGCACACCAAGCTGGGCGTAGCCTGCCTGCAGCGCTCCCGAGAATCTCCAGTCCAGTGGCCACGGCCACGATGCTGCTTCGCGGGCGAGGGCCATCGGCGCACCCTCGTCGACCAGCCGGCGGATCGAGTCAGCAGCGCTGGCGATCTCCAGTTGCTGACCTCGCGCCCAGGTCAGATCGGCGGGTTGCCCGTGTCCCGCAAGCACAACCGACCGCGCATCCAAGAGTGCGAGTGCAGAATCGAGGGCGCTCGCCCACTCCAGCGGATAGCAGTCATCGATGTAGACCGGTGGGCCTGTCGCTTCCAGCAAATCACCGAACTGCATGACGTTGGCATCAGGCACCCACACCACGAGGTCCCCGGCCGTGTGGCCGCGCCCTGGATGAACAAGCTCAACCCGGCGACCACCGATGTCGACGGTCATCCGATCGTCGAAAAGGTGGTCGGCGGGAAGGACGGGCGTTCCGAGGATCTCGGACGTCCGCGGATCCTTGGTCGGGTCCGCCGCATGCTCCCGCCGGTACCGGTCTTTGAACAACTCCGCGGACACAGGAGTGCGCTCGGCCGCACGACGAGTTGCGTAGATCGGGATGTTGTCGCCGCACACGGCTTTCGCGGTTGCGTTTCCAAAGACGTGGTCGAAGTGCTCGTGAGTGTTCACGATTGCGAGGACGTCGCCGCGGCCGAGTCGCCGAACGTCCGCCAGCACCGCGCGTGCCGCCTCGGCCGAGGAATGAGTGTCGACGAGGAGAACACCGCCGCCGCCCTCCACCAGTGTGACGTTGACGTCGTGCCACGCGTAGCGAGCCATCCAGACGCCGTCGGCCACCTCGTGGAAGCCCGTGTCATACTCGATCTTCATAGCGAATCCTATTGTCTTGCAGTGACTGTTAGTCAGCTGAGGCGTTCGCGCATCATCGCCATGCCCTGGCTGCCGCCGACGCACATGGTCTCGACGCCGAAGGCCTTGTCCTGCTCACGTAGGTTGTTCAGCAGGGCGTTGGTGATGCGGGCACCGGTCATGCCGAACGGGTCACCGAGCGCGATCGCCCCGCCGGAGATGTTGATCTTGTCCTCGTCGAGGTCCAGGTCGTCGACCTTGGCCGGGTCGAGCTCCGGCACCTTGGCGAGGGCCGCGGCGACGGCAGCCAGGTCTGAGGTCGTCCCCCGGGAGTGGACACCCGATTTCATGCGGCGACTGACAGCGCAGACGACGCGATCAGTCGTTGATCGAACTCCTCTGGGGTGAGGTGTCCGAGGGCGAAGTGAGGCGACGTCGATTGAAGTACGAGAGCCACTCCCCCACCCGCACTTTCGTCGTCCAACCCGATCCGTGCAGTCGGACCTGGCAGGAACACTGCAGGTAACAGATCTCAGTGGTGGAGACTGGACGACTCGCTGAGCTTCATCCCCTGGGTCTCGGGAGCCCACACGATGGATACGAGCAGACCGACCAACGTGATGGCGCAGGCGGCGTACATGGTGGCGGAGATGCCGTACTGCTCGAGTACAACCGGTACGAGAAAAGTTCCTGCGGCCGCACCAAATCGCGTGAACGCGGTGACCAGCCCCATGGCAGAACTGCGAAGGTCGGTGGGGAACAGCTCGTTGGGGTACACGAAGTTCATCACCTCCAGACCTCCGCTGAAGAGGGCGAACGCGATGAAGAATACGGCGATCCAGATGGCCGGCGCATCGGAGAACACGGCAAGCAGCAGCAACGGAACGGACTTGAGGGCAAAACTCCGGATGGTCAGGGTTCTACGGCCAACCTTGTTGACGATCCCGAGTGCGAGCAAGCAGCCAACAGCGAAGAACAGCTCGATGACGGCGGACCCGTAGGTAGCAGCATTACCTTCGAGATGCAGCGCGCCGATGAGTTGAGGGCCGAACGAGAAGATCGCGTACACGGGGATTATCGCGCTGGTCCAGCTGGCGATCACGAAGGCGAGGCGCCCGAGATAGCCGGAGCGGATGATTCCGCGGAGCCCGACGGTCCGCTCCCCTTCAGCGGGGACCTCGTCGACCGTAACCCCGGGACCGAACACGCGCTCCATAACGGTGTTCGCCTCTTCGATGCGCCCGTTTCGGGTGAGCCAGTACGGAGATTCGGGGGTTCCGACGCGCAGCACCCCGATGAGCAGCGCGGGGACGGCAGCGCTGACCAGCATCCATCGCCAGGCGTCGTCCCCGACCGTGGACAACAGCACCTGGCCGACGCCATAGGCAACGGCACCGCCCAGGAAGAACAGCGAGATGAGCACTCCCAAGAGCGGCCCACGGAATCGCTTCGGACTGAACTCGGTGAGTAGGGCCGAACCAATGGGATAGTCGACTCCGACGGCGAAACCGATGAGCAGCCGCATGATGAGCAGAGCGAGTGGCCCATCGATCCAGAACGACGCAATGGAGAGTACGGCGATGGCGAAGAGATCCCATTTGTAGATCCGCTGCCGGCCGAACTTGTCCGATAGGTAGCCACCGACGATGCCTCCGAAGAAGACACCGATGAGAATCGTCGCGGCGATGGCGCCCTTGGCGGCGGACGAGAGAGCGAACTCCGGCCCGATCTGGATCAGCGCAACACCGAAAATCGACAGGACGTAACCGTCGATGAACCCCGAACCGCCCGCGCACGCGGCAAGCCGGATCTGGAACAGACTCAGTCTTTCATTGTCGAGCGAAGCATCGCCGTTAGGCGGGGACGGTGATGTGGATGGGTACGCGGTGCCCGCGATCTCGGACATGTGACGCTCCTGTTCTGGGTGGACTCGCGCGCTTGCCGTATACCCATGTCGATATGTCTCTTCGGGTTTCGTGGCTGGATGTGGCCGGTGCGCGGGGCCTGGTGTGACGGTACGTCTGGTCTGGCCGGCCTGATTACCCGGACCCCCATGGCGCTGAGGCTGTCACGACGGCGTGTTGCTTCACCGTTCCGACTCTCCGGCTGCCCGGTCGCGATCGGCTGACGACGTCGAGGTCCGCGGCAGGTGGACACCCGTACCGCTCTCGTTCATCTGCAGCCCTCATGTGACCTAGGCCTTGCCAAACGTTTGGTGTGACGATAATCGACCGCGTCGAGTGAACGCAAGGGGCGAGATCTCGGGAGAGCACGGTTTCAAAATCAAGCGAGAGTATGACGCAGATGACAATCGTTTGGCGTAGATTGCTGTGCGCACCACTGGACTGGTGGCTCTAACAGCCCGACGCCGGGTTCCTATCCTTTGCCTCACGACCGCAACTAACTCGAAAAGGGGGACGACTTGACCGCGATGAATATGAAGCAGTTGGCAGCGCTGGCCGGTGTCGACGTGTCCACTGTGTCACGCGCATTGCGAGGTGACAGCCGACGCGTGGCCGCGTCCACGATCGAACGCATCCAGACGCTGGCTTTCGACGCGGGCTATGTTCTCGATCCTGTTGCGTCCAGTCTGCGCGGAGGGCGCTCGCGCGTGCTCGGCGTGGTCGTCCCCGTCCTCAGCGACATCGTCATGGCCATACTCGCGACAGCCATCGAGGAAGCGTCCCGAGAATTGGGCTACCTTTCGGCCGTCATCGCGACACACGGCGACCCCGATGTGCGCTCCGCCGCGATCGATCATCTCCTCAGCCGGAAGGTGGACGGTTTCGTACTGTGCGACACGGAGGTGGGGCGTGCAATTCCCTCTCAACTCGAATCGGAATCTGTGCCGTTCGTTTTTGCCATGCGCCGGTCGGATTGCGCGGTTTCGGTGACTGCCGATGATCGCCGTGGCGGTTCGCTCGTGGCTGAGCATTTCGTCGCCATGGGACACGAACGGGTGGCAGTGGTCCCCGGGCCGGCCGCAGCGAGTACGTCGCTCGATCGAGTGGCCGGATTTGCCGAAGTGATAGCGCAACACCCGCAGATCACCGTCGTGTCCGTTTCCAGTCTCGGGGGATTCGGTGTCAACGACGGGCATCGCTACGTCACGGAGCTTCTCGCGGAGCACCAGGAACCCCCCACTGCCCTGTTTTGCGCGAACGACCACGCTGCGATTGGAGCAGGCCGGGCGCTCGCCGACCGCGGTCTGCGGGTCGGCGAGGACGTCGCGCTCGTCGGGTACAACGACATTCCGCAGGCCGCATACCTCGAAACACCCCTCAGCAGCGTCCGCACGGATCTGGGCGCGATGGGGGGCGGACGGCAGCGCGCAAGCTGGTGTCGTTGATCGAGGGACGTGATGCGGCAAGCGCCGCTTTGGAGCCCGCTCTGATCGTCCGTGCCTCCTCGTCCGAGGTGCGCGGCGCCTTGGTAGGACCGGCACCTCGGCCAGGGGCGTGATCATCACGCGACGAAATCGTCCCAATCATTCGCGAGATAGTCGATGAAGGTGCGGCCCAGTCCCTGCGACGCGAGATATTCACGACACCGGCTGATCGATGCTGCTGAAAGACGGATCGATCAACACTCGGCGAGCTAAGTCGTGCTGAAGAATCGCCGCCGTTCCGACTAGAACGAAGTCCGCTCCCCGATCAAGACACGACTGGGCCACGGCGCCGGACGGGATCTTGCCCGCCACGCCGAGCCGTGTGCTCCCTCGCGGAAGCGATGCGAAGACATCCAGCAGTGTGGCACCAGCGGCCAGGTCGCGTGAGAGCCGGTTCGGGCTGGTTCCACGGTGTGGGCGCTTCTCTACATCCCACATCGAGATAGTCGACAAGGTCCGATGTCATGGTGCATTCTGCCACGTGACAGCTCTCGGAAGAAGGACACCGTAGCGCTCGGGGCGCAGACGCAGACCGACCTGGAACGAGGGTCCGGTCGCCGCTCTCACCGCCTCGAGAACCTCGAGAACCATCCGGGAACGATTCTCCAGCGTGCCACCGTAGCCGTCGGTCCTGGTGTTGGGTCGCGAGTCCAGGAACTGGCACAGGCGGTAACCGTGCGCTCCAAAAATCTCGACGCCATCGAGTCCCGCGTGCTCGACCCGTTGTGCAGTAGAGGCGAAATCTCGTACTATGTAACCGATTTCGGTGATCAGTACGCGGATACTTCTGGATGCATCATCCTAGGGGGCGACCGGCTCAAGTCCTGCAAATTCGTGGCGTGCGCGCGCACCACCGTGATGGAGCTGGACTGCCGAGGGCGCATCCCGCTCGGCCAGTGCGGAGGCCAGTCGTGTCAGGCCGGGCAAGAAACGATCGTTCCATACGGCCAACTGTCCGGGGAATGCCTGGCCAGCCCGGGACACATGCGCTGCGCACGTCATTACCAAACCGAATCCGGCGTTTCGTGGAGCACGCGATTCGAGGGGCGGGGCGACGGATACTCGATCACTCCGCTATTGCCCCGCGGTCTGGTACTGCTTACGCAGTTCACGCTTCAGTATCTTGCCGTAGGCACTGGTTGGCAGTTCGTCCACGATCCAGACGTGGTGTGGCTTCTTGTACGAGGCCATCGACTTTCGTGCGAAATCGATGACGGACTCGGGAGTCAGATCTGTGCCCTCCTGCGCGACAACCACAGCTGCGACGACTTCACCCCACTTCTCATCGGGGATGCCGATTACCGCGGCCTGCGCGATGTCCGGATGCTGGCCGAGGACCTCTTCTACCTCGCGGGCATAGATGTTGGATCCACCGCTGATGATCATGTCCTTGATGCGGTCTGTGATGAAGAGGTATCCCCCTTCGTCGAGGTAGCCGGCATCGCCGGTGTGCAGCCAGCCGTCCTTGATCGTTTCGGCTGTCGCGTCCGGGCGTTCCCAGTAGCCGGACATCACCAGCTCACCGCGGACGGTGATTTCTCCGACGGTGCCGGCGGGGACTTCCCGTCCCTCGGGGTCGACGATTCGAATGCGAGTCGAGAAGGTCTCGCGGCCGGCCGAGCCGAGTCGTCGGACGCAGTCCTCGTCGTCCAGACGGTGCTCGGCCTTCGGCAAACAGGTGATGGTCGCGGCTGCCTCTGCCTGTCCGTAGAACTGCACGAACACGGGGCCGAAGACCTCGAGTGCGCGCTTCAGGTCGGCGACCGGCATGGGAGCAGCCCCGTACACGACCGATTTCAGGCTTGACAGATCGTGCTTCTCCACATCAGGAGCGTCGAGCAGCATCCGAATCATCGTGGGGGCGAGCATCGTTGCAGTGACGTTCAGGCGATCAATCGTTTCGAGCACTGCGGAGGGGTCGAAACTGAGCGAGCTCGGAAACGCGTTCGCCGCGCCCACCGCGAGGTGTGGCATCGCGACGCTGCACGATCCGTGCGAGATCGGAGCGAGGTGCAGCATCACGTCGTTGGACCCGAGATCGGATCCGAGTTCGAGCATGAAGTGGCGCGTCATCGCGAGCAGGTTCCGGTGGGTCTCCACAGCTCCCTTGGGCTTGCCTGTGGTTCCCGATGTGTAGAACAGCCACGCGGGATCATCGGGCTCGATCACAATGTCCGGACGTTCGCTCGGCGACTTCAGCCAGTCGTCCAGCCGTTCGAAACCGGGGACGTCCCCGCCGAAACTGACCCAGTGCTCGATTTGCGAAAGATCCTCGTGAAGGGGAGTCAGTCGGTCGGCGAGCGTTGCATCACACAGGACGATGGTGGCCCTGGAGTCCGAGAGAGCGTGGCGGTAGTCCTCTTGATGGCCTCGCGGGTTGAGGGTGACCGCGGCGCAGCCGGCCGTGATGGTGGCCAGGAAGCCTTCGAGCCCCTCGTAGCGGTTCGTCGACAGAATCGCGACCCGCGCCCGCTGAGGAGCGCGGGTCAGGATGGCGTTGGCTAGGGAGCTAACGCGGGCTGCGCCTTCCGCGTAGGTGACGGGCGCACGGTCGAGCGAGACCCACAGCGGGTTGTCGGGATAACGCAACGCGCTTCGGTACAGAAGGTGTGACAAATCCATGTTGTTCTCCAGAGTGCGAAGTCCGAACCAGTCGCGAAGACGGCGCGGTCAGGCGAAGTCGAGCTCGCGATCAAGGGTGATGATCGTGTTGAGAAGTACGTTCGCGCCCGAGTGGATGTCCTTGTCGGCGGTGAACTCGTCCGGGCAGTGGCTGCGGCCGTCCTTCGACGGCACGAAGATCATGGCTGTCGGGATCTTCTTCGCAATAATCGCCGCATCGTGTTCGGCGCCGCTGTAGAGGCGGGATTGTTTGAGTCCGAGTCGGTCTGCCTCCCGCGCGGTGACCTCGATGAACCGATCATCCATACCGGCGGGCTGCTCCGACGGGAGCCAGTCCAGCTGGGCTTCCACCGAACGGCTAGCGCCCTCGCGCTGCACCGCGCTGTGAAACTCGGTTCCGGCGTCGTCCAGCCAGCGCAGATCGGGGCTGCGGAACTCGCCCCAGAGTTCGGCGGATTCGGTGACGATGTTCACTGCATCCGGTGTGAAGGTGACCAACCCGGTAGTTCCTCTACCGTCGACGTTCGCGGAGGCGATCTGTTCGATGGCCAGGACCGATCCTGCGGCGGCACATCCCGCGTCGTGCCGCCGGTTCATCGGCGTCGTTCCGGCGTGATCCGGACGGCCCCTGAACGCGACCCGGAATCGCTTGATCCCAGTGATGGAAGTGACGAGGCCGATATCGCTGCCCTGCTCCTCGAGATACGGCCCCTGCTCGATGTGCAGCTCGACGAACGCCTTGATGCGGCTGGTGTCCATCCGTGAGGACAGCAGCGCACTGGGGTCGATGTCGATGCGCACCAACTCGTCGGCGAACCGGACACCGTCCGAGTCCACCCGGTCGAGATCCTCAGCGGTGATGAACCCCGTCAGCGCCCGCGAGCCGATGCAGCTGATTCCGAACCGGTTGGGCTCCTCACTGAAGAAGTCGACGACGATGAGGTCGTGGCGGAGTCGAACTTCGTTGGCGCGGAGGGTCCGCACCACCTCGAGGGCGGATGCGACACCGACGTTGCCGTCGTATCGCCCACCTCCCTCGACGGTGTCGGTATGTGATCCGGTCATGATTGCGCTGTTGCCAGGCGCGGTCCCGCGGAGCACACCGATGACGTTGCCTGCGCCGTCGATGTGAGCGTCGAGGCCGGCCTCCGCCATTCGAGCTCTGACCCAGTGCCGGCCGACGACATCGGCCTCGGTCAACGCCTGCCTGGTCCAGCCAGGAACGGTGGAGTCGACGATGGTCGACAGGTGGACCAGGTCGGCAGTGAGTTGCCCCGGATCGGCAATGGTGAGGGGGTCGAGAACAGACATGCGGTCTCCGTTTCTCAGGCCGAGAGATATCCGGCGGCCTGCAGCCGCTTCGTCACCGTCGCGAGGGTCGTATCCAGCCGCTCGACGATCTCGGTGACTTCGGCCTCGGTGATGATCAATGCGGGCGTGAGCATGAGGAATTCACCGAAGGCTCCCCCGTTGAGTCGACGACCACCGATGAGCAATCCGTTCTCCATGGCAACACGACGGATCTCGCCCGTCGCGTTGGCAGCACCGGGAAGGGAGGCTTTCGTGGCGCGGTCCGCGACGATCTCGACGCCGACCATCAGCCCGCGGCCGCGGACATCACCGATCAGCGGCCATTTCTCCGCCAGACCCTGCAACTGCTTGGTCAGCTCTCGACCCATGACCGCGCCGTTCTCGATCAGGCCTCGCTCGGTCATCTCGTCGAGAACCGCACAGCCTGCCGCGCAGGAGATGGGGTTCGCGTTGTACGTGTGCGACAGATCGAAGCCACCGTTCGAGGTGAGGCGCTCGAGCAGTTCCGCCGAGACCGCAGTCGCAGCGAGCGGGACGTATCCGGCGCCCAGGCCCTTGGCGATCACGATCGCGTCGGGGCGTGCGTCGGGGGTGTGCTGGGCAGCCAGGAATTTTCCGGTCCGGGTCGCGGACATGACCTCGTCGAAGACGAGAAAGACATCGTGGCGGGTGCAGATCTCGCGAACGGCGCGCAGATAGGATTCCGGTGCAACGTTCGCGCCGGTTGCTGTTCCGCCAACAGGCTCCATGATGAAAGCGAGGACGTTGTCCGGACCAAGTTCGAGGATCGCGCGTTCGAGGTGCTCGGCGGCGAGCGATCCCGCCTCCTCGATGCTGATTCCGTCGGGGCGGCGGTACGTCAACGGCGCGGGAACCTTCGTCGAGGGCACCATCATGTCGCCGTAGTAGGCGGTGTACTCACTGTCCCCGGTCCACCCCATCGTTCCGAGCGTTCCGCCGTGGTAGGACGGCGTGAGTGAGATGACCTTCCGCTTCGCCGGCTTTCCTGCCTGGTAGGCCGCGACCCGGAGAAGTTTGATGGCCATCTCGTTGGCCTCGGACCCGTCGTTCGCAAGGTGGATGCGCTCAAATCCGGGTCCGGCGAGCTCGGCGATCCGCGCCGTCAGCTCGATGTTGGGGTCGTGTCGGGAGAAACGAACGTACGAGAACGTCATGCGTCGGCCCTGGTCGACCATCGCCTGAAGGACGCGTTCGTTACCGGGACCGATATTCGCTACTGCCGCACCAGCATTCGCATCGATGTACGCCGTGCCATCAGCGCCGTAGAAGCGAATACCCTCGGAACGGGTGATATGCGGTCGAGGAATCGAGGACTTCGAATAGAACTGCTCTTGATGGTTCCCGAGGCCGTCACGTGTGGACACTGCGCCTGACCTTCCTGTTAGTGGCCGTTGTTTACTAGAGAAGCGAGGAGCGGCAGCCCACCGCAGGTCACTCCCGCTTTTCCGGAAGCTGCATGGGCGGTTGCCAAACGTTTGGTATCACTCTACGTTTGCCAGCCCGTGAGCACAAGACACCTGACCGGAGAGCAGCCTGGCCGGAGCCTGTGGTGGCCCGGCTGGGCACCCTTCCGTGCAATGGCGCGGCCTGCGCACGTCGCCCGACCGCGGAACTGGGCACGCATGACGGTTTCCACCTCCACCGGAGCAGCCTGCCTTCGTTGCCGCAGCCGGGGACGACGCTGATGGAAGTTCTGCCTAATAGAACGACTATCCATAGATAAGAATAGCGTGATTTCCGTAGTGTTACCTTCGGCGAGACCTGGTATACAGGATTCGGTTATATATCCTGACTTTGACTTCAGGCGGATGCCGGCAACGGACCTCAGAGTGGATTTCAATTCTGCATAGCAGAATTATCGACGTTCCAGTTCGCCTCAGATGCATGCGGGCTGCGCTCGAAGAGGATTTGCCATTGGCACCATCTCTATCTCTGGCCTGCGCGAACCGGGCTTCCACTCACGAGTACGAAAGGGCGTTCATGGTGGTGACTCGCAGACCTCGGATGGCCACGTTGGGTGGAGTGATCTTCATCGTTTCCAACGTATTCGGGTCCTGGGCGTTGATCTTCCCCGTGACTCCGCTCCTCGTCAGTGCCGTCGGAGGCTCAGGTTTCGCCGCGGGGGGAACAACCGGGGTGTTTATGACCGCCACTATCGCGGCCCAACTCGCCACCCCTACATTGCTGCGTCGCTACGACTTTCGACCAGTTGTGGTGTCCGGATGTCTGCTTCTCGGGTTGCCGTGCATCGCTCTCGTACAGTGGTCACACGACATCACCGCTTTGATGGTGATCAGCGCGGTCCGAGGACTCGGATTCGGCCTGGTGACAGTGGCCTGCTCTGCGCTGCCTCCTCACCTGTCCACCAGCGATCGGCTCGGTCGGGCCGTCGCCGCACAGGGCATGGCCAATGCTGCCTCTCAGACCGTCTTTCTGTTGATCGGAATGCAACTCTTCCGAGCCGGGGGTGTGGTGGCAGTGTCCGTAGTCGCGACTGCAATGGCCGTAACAGCAGCGCTGGCGGCGCTTGGTCTCCCGCGGGCCATGTATGGCGCTATCGGTGCGCATTCGGATTCCGAGTCCACGCGTGGTGTCCTCAAACGGCCTATCGCCTTGGCCAGCCTGGCCGTTGTTGGCATCGCTGCTGCGTATGGTGGTCTTTCAGCGCTGGTTCCGCTCGTCGGCTATCCCCAGTCCACACATGCCGGAGTGATCCTGGCGACGGTAGGCGGCACCGTCGTCGCGGGCCGGTTCGTCGCGGGACACTATAGTCACCGGATTCTCGACCGTCGGTCGACGGCACAGATCGGAGTCGTCGCAGCGATCGCGGGAACCATGTGCTTCTCGGTCGCCGTCACATCGGCGAATGCCGCATTCCCGGTCGCTCTGGCCGGGGCGATGGCCTTCGGGTTTGGCCTTGGCTGGATCCAGAACGTGACGTTGATGAGGACATTAGTGTCAGTACCCCCGCACCGAGTCGGATTCGCCAGTGCCGCATGGAACATCAGCATGGACGCCGGAATCGGCCTGGGAGCGACGATGACGGGCGCGGTCGCCGATCACTCCGGGTTCGGTATCGCTCATCTCTCGTCTGCAGTGATCATTGCACTGACCGTGGCACTCCCTCTCGCCGCACGGCAGAACCGCAGTCAGCAGCATCGGCAGGTGATGCGCGAAGTGCCGGCCAGTCGCGAATAGAACCGCGCCGACAGTCTCTGCGGTTCGCCTCGCCTGAGGGCCGAGGTGGCTGCGAAGCCCTTACTCTGACCCTCGTCCACGGTCGAGCGCCAGAGACTCGCCGAGATTCGAGGCGAGGAAGCCGAACGCGGAGGCGGGGATCGACCGTGCGATCTGAGGGAACTCCTGTGCTGGCGGGCTAATAGTTCATAACTGTTGTGCAACAGCCTTTTACCGACCCGACTGCGGCCGAGTCGGATTCAAGGACGTTACTGTGGGCGGCGAGGACCGACGCGGTCCCAGTACGGCTGAGTCCGTCGCCGCTGGTTTGGATCGCACCACTGAAGCGTGTAGCGGACCTGAGGCCGAATTCGGCGACCACCCGTTGATCCGGACCGTGGAAGAACGGAACATCGTCGCCTGAACAATGGGTGGTCAGGGACCAGTGCGCTGCCAGGGTGAGCGACTCAAGAGCAGGTACGCAGAAGTGCCCCGGATGTTGCTCCGGGGCACTTCTGGCCCATGTCGAAGATCGCCGTCGAGGTGGAGCGGTTGCGTGCCCGGCATCACGAGTGCTTCGAAGTCACTTTCTGGCCGCCGAGGCCGTCAAATCACCGCTCACGTCGAACTCGACATTCTTACACTGACTAATCAGTGTGGTCTCCCGCATCTCGTGACTTCCCGGCCGAGACGACATTTGCTGTCGGCAAACACTCTTTCACATGTGAGCGAGGACCCAGCACTCAATACCGTGGAGCGCCGTGCTGTATCCCGCTCGCGATAAGGCCGGCGATCTTCCGGTCATGTCAACGCGACCAACGATGGGAAGGTGTGAACCCGGTTACAGGACTGTGCTGATGGTCTCTGCGGTGCGTCTGACTTGGGGGCCGAGGTGGCTGGCAAAGCCGTCGGCAGCTCGCGCCCACGGCAGTGCCAGCGTGACGGCGCCGTGGACTGTGCCAGTCTCGTCGACGATGGCGGCGGCCACGCCGACGAATTCCGGGCCTGCCTCCCCGAGATTGGTCGCATAGCCCAGTTCGCGGGCTGTGGCCAGGTGCTGGTCGAGTAGGGCACGGGTGCCGATGGATCGTTCAGTTACGGTGTGGAGCTGCTCCTCCGGGTCTGGGAAGAGTTCTCCAAGGTCAGCGGTGGTCATGCGGGAGAGCATTGCTTTTCCCGCTGCTGTCAGGTGGGCCGGCATCCGGTCGCCGAGATCATCGACTACTCGCAGCGGTAGCAGTCCTTCGGCGACGTCGACGACGATGACGTCGGGCCCGTCGAGAATGCACAGCTCGGTCGTCTCACCTGTGACGTCGCGCAGGTTCCTGATCAACTGGTGAGCGGCTTGGCGGACAGGCAGATGACTGACGGCAGCCAATCCGATATCGAGCAGCGCCGGACCTTGGGCGTATGCGCGGGTCGTCACGTCTTGCTCGACGAACTCGAACTGCTGCAGCACAGCAAGTATCCGATGCGCGCTGGAAGGTGCAATGTTCAACTCGTGCGATACCTCGGTCACACGAAGTGATGGTGATTTCCGGAGCATAAGAAGCATCTGCAGTGCATTGCCGACTGATCCGATCGGGTAGGAGGGGAAACTCCCGCGCGGTGATTTGACCGTCGCCGTCGGGTCCAAGTTGCCCACGATGGATGACTATACATTTTCAGTGGGCGCCATGAACGGGGGTGGACTCGGCCCGGCCGGCAGTGGCGTCGTGGACCTCGCCGAAGTCGGGCGAGGTCCACGACGTGTTGCATCTTTCTCAGCGAGTCAGAAGGCGTTCTCGTCGAGCTCCATGAGATCGAGATCGAGGTCGAGGACGGATTGCTTCGTTGCCGTGATGCCGGGGAGTACGGTCTTTGCGAAGTAGGACGCCGTCGTGATCTTTCCCTTATAGAAGGGCACATCCTTGACTGCCGGGGCACTGGCCAAGGCAGTCAGTGAGACAGTCGCCTGCACGAGGAGCCGCCATCCGATGAGCAGATCTCCCACCGCTTCGAGCAGTCGAACGGCTCCGAGGCCTGCCTTGTAAATCTCTCGCCCGTCGTTCGTGCCTGCCGCGTAGCATTCGAAGGCTGCGACCATCTCACCGATGTCGACGAGTGCCCCGTGAAGCAGTGTGCACTCGGCTCTCAACTCAGCAGGTGCTGATCCGATGAACCGCTCGATCTGCTCCGTGACGTGCGAGAGGGCGACACCGTTGTCGCGCAGTACCTTGCGGAACAGAAAGTCTTGGGCCTGAATCGCTGTGGTGCCTTCGTAGAGCGTGTCGATGATGCTGTCCCGGAGGTACTGCTCGAGCGGGTAGTCCTGAAGGTATCCCGAGCCGCCGAAGATCTGGAGGCTACGGGTGAGCAGCTCGCATGCACGTTCCGAACCGACGCCCTTGACGATCGGCAGGAGGAGATCGTTTACTCGCTGCGCCAAGTCCGCGTTCGCACCGGACACCTCGAGTGCAACCTCGCGATCCTGATGCGCCGCGGTATAGAGGTAGACGGCGCGCAGACCCTCGGCGTACGCCTTCTGCAAGACGAGGCTGTGGCGGACGGCCGGGTGATGGCCGATCGGAACCCGCGGCGCGGCCGGGTTTCTCATCTCGGTCATGTCGACACCCTGAATGCGTTCTTTCGCGTAGTCGCGGGCATTGAGGTAGCCGGTGGAGAGAGTGCCGATGGCTTTGGTGCCCACTGTCATCCGCGCGCTTTCGATGACCCGGAACATCTGGGCGATGCCGTCGTGCACGTCGCCCACGAGCCACCCCACCGCGGGAACGTCGGTACCCCCGAAGGTCAGCTCACACGTCGGCGAGGACTTGATGCCCATCTTCTTCTCGAGGCCGGTGACGAAAACGCCGTTACGCGCCCCGAGCTCCATGGTCACCGGATCGAAGTGCCATTTGGGGACATAGAACAGGCTCAGACCTTTGGTTCCCTGCTGCGCACCCTCAGGTCGGGCCAGGACGAGGTGGAAGATGTTCTCCGCCGTGTCGCCGACGTCGCCGTTCGTGATGAAACGCTTGACGCCCTGTAGGTGCCAGGTGCCATCCGGCTGAGCGATCGCTTTGGTCCGGCCCGCGCCGACATCGGAACCGGCATCGGGCTCGGTCAACACCATGGTTCCCGCCCAGCCCCTTTCCAAGCCGGCTTTCGCCCACTGCTTTTGCTGTGCGGTCCCGAACTCGAACACGACCCGCGCGATGGTCGACGAGAAGTTGAAGAACGTCAGTGGCGCATTTGCCGAAGACAACATCTCGTTGACCGCCCAGACCAGGACGGACGGGGCCGCCGAGCCGCCCATGTCGGCGGGGAGCCCCAGCTGTGCCCACCCTGACTCCGCGACGATGCGAACGGTCTTCGCCAGCGCATCCGGTACGACCACCGAACTGCTGTCCACGTCGAACGTCGTCGGTGCGCGATCCGCTACCTCGAACGACTCCGCAACCGGTCCTTCGGCCAAGCGGCCGACTTCCTGCAGAATGTCGGTGACGAGTTCACGATCGAGGTCCCCGTAGACGCCCGTGTCGAGCACCCTGCCGAGTTCCAGGACCTCGAACAGGTTGAACTCCAGGTCACGGACGTTGCTCTTGTAATGCGCCATCTTGGTCGGTAATCCCCTCTAGCTTTCGATGCACGGTCTGCCGACATCAGCCGATCCGCTGCTGAGCCCGCAACCTCTCTAGTGGTGCAGGAGCACAACGTGGTCTGCCAAACGTTTGGCACCCACCATACGGTGGGCCTTCCTGCCGCACAAGGGCGCCAGGCTCACTGCGCTCTTCACCGGGACCCGAGGTCGACCAGGAGATCCCGTTGAAGATCGGTCTCCATGGCTAGCCCGATGGCAGGATCAGCTGTCCACGCCTCATTGAAGAGCCTTTTCGCGGCGCGCACGGCCTTCGGCGGGCGACTTGCGATGTCGTGCGCAAGCTGCTGCGCGTAAGCGTGTGGGTCGTCGACAGCGTGGGTGATCAAGTGCAGATCCTTGGCCTCGCTGCCGGACAGGATGCGGCCCGTGAAGGTCAGCTCCTTGGCCACGTCGATGCCGACCACCTTTGATATCGACTGGGTAATTCCCATGTCAGGTACAAGACCCCACCGAACCTCCATGATCGACAGGCGGGCATCCGGTGCGGCGACTCGGATGTCAGCTCCGAGCGCTATCTGCAATCCCCCGCCGAAGCAATTGCCGGTGATCGCAGCGATGACCGGCACCGGAAGTCGGTGCCAGTCGTAGGACACACGCTGAGCCAGGTTCGCAACTTCCCCGGGCGCGCGAACCAGCAGATCCTCGATATTGTCCGGATTCTGAAGGAAGTGCTTCACATCCAACCCAGCGCAGAAGCTTTCGCCGTCCCCACGGAGAACAACCGCGCGGACCCGTGAATCTCGATGAAGCTGCTCCGCGCTCGCCAGCAGTGCGGCGATCATGGGACCGTCGAGGGCGTTGTGCTGCGTTCCTCGTGTCATGGTCACAGTCGCGACTCCGGCGCTGTCGATGTCGACACTGACCCGCTTGTCATCCATGGTCTGTTGCCCCATTCGTTTTCATCTCAGCATCATGTGCCGTGTATCGGCCGGCCGTCCCAACGGCAGCGGCGGCAGCGAGTACGACCCGGCCCGTCAGGATTCGCGGTCGACGGGTCGTCACGGATAGAGACCACGGGTCAGATGTGCGGTTGTCACCGTGTCCACAGCAAGCACGGTAGCTGCCAGGCGAAGCGAGACACGATGGGTCGCAGCATATTCGAGGACGCGATGCCATGCCCGCTCCATTCGTTCGCGAAGGCGATTTTCGACATCGGTTTGACTCCACCAATAGGCCTGGTTCGCCTGCACCCATTCGAAGTAGGACACGATGACGCCCCCCGCGTTGGCGAGGATGTCGGGAACCACCAGTTGCCCATTCGCACGGAAGATCTCGTCGGCGGCGGGGGTCGTCGGGCCGTTCGCGCCCTCCACGATGAGCGAAGCGTGGACGCGGTCGGCATTCTCGCCGTGCAGAACCCCTTCGACCGCCGCCGGGATGAGCAGGTCCACCTCGAGGTACAGCAGCGCATCTCTATCGTTGAGATCCTCGGAATCATCGAACCCGAGAACCGTGCCGGATATCGCTACGTAAGCTTCGAGATCCGGTACGGAGAGACCGCCGGCATTGAAGATGGCACCGTACTCGTCACTGACGGCGACCACCTTGACTCCGGCTTCCCAGAGGTACCGCGCGGCGCCACGTCCGACCTTTCCGAATCCCTGAACTGCGGCGGCTGTCGCGGTCGGTCGCCTCCGGAGATGGCTCAGGGCCGCCAAGGCCACGTGTGCCACTCCCAGCGAGGTCGCGGTGGGCCTACCGAGGGATCCGCCGAGCGCGAGCGGCTTTCCGGTGGTGACGCCCAGCACCGTGTACCCCTGGCTGGCGGAGTAGGTGTCCATCATCCATGCCATGACCTGCTCATCGGTGCCGATGTCCGGCGCCGGAATGTCCTGGGTGGGTCCGATGATGGGAATGATCTCGCTGGTGTACCGGCGTGTGACTCGTTGGACCTCCTCTCGGGAGTACCGCTTCGGGTCGAAGCGAACCCCACCCTTCGCCCCGCCGTAGGGCACGTCGACGAGCGCGCATTTCCACGTCATCCACATGGCAAGGGCGCGGACCTCGTCGAGAGTGACATCCTTGCTGTACCTCAGCCCGCCCTTGCCGGGGCCGCGAGAGACGTTGTGCTGCACCCTGTGACCGGTCAGCACCTCGACATCTCCGTTGTCTCGCCGCAGTGGAATACTGACGGTCATTTCGCGCCTCGGATTGGCGAGCATGGAGTAGACGCCCTGATCCAGGTCGAGTACCGCGATCGCGTCCGAAAGTTGCGCCCTGGCGTACGCCAGTGGGCCAGTGTCAACATCGGGAGCTTCCCCGCCGGGGGTTGCGGTGGCAGTGACAGGGATCGAATGTGGCGATTCGAGGTCGAGAGGGGATCTCCCGGCGTTCAGGTCGGTCGTCATGACAAGTCCTTCGGTGTGTCCGATTCCGTTGTGGAGGCACCATCCAATATGCCAACCGTTTGGCATCCAGGGTGGCGCTCGTGGCCCTCGTCGTCGACTGCGGCCCTACCGAGAGCCGGCGTCAGCCGTGGCATCGCCTCGGAGCTCGTTCACGAGACTGAACACCGGCAGCAGCAGCGCCAGCACGTCCTGCCGGTTGCCAATCGTTTGGTAACCGGTCGTACTCTACGTTTGTTCGATACTGCAGCACAAGAGATGCTGATCGAATTGCGTGAGAGGAATGGTGCGGTGTGGGTGCAATCGTTCCGGGGAACCTGATCGAGCGCACACAACTCTCAGCGCGATCGTTCACGATCTCCCGCCTGCGCGTCGTCAACGCACTTCCTCCGGAAGCTCACTGGTCAAGCAGAATCCGACTTCCTGCGAGCTAGCGCACCGTACGCGACTACCTCACGAGAACAGCGGGATTGCGAGACAGGCGCACGCCCCCACCAGGAGACTGCCTGACGACTACGACGATCAATCGAGAATGCGGATGACGACGAGTCCGGATGGGACTCGTCGTCATCCTGAGGGTCGCTGGCAGCAGAACGCCGTTGTCCTAGAAGCCGGGGACCCTCTCGCCCTGCCCTAGGCAGTCGCGCTACCCGAGGCCGAAGGGAATTGCGGTTCCCGCTTCTCCTGGAAGGCGGTGAGTCCTTCCAGTGCGTCCTCCTGGTAGAAATCGATGGTTTCGAGCGCCACCGATAGTTCAAAGGCCGGCGCAGCGCTGCGCAACACATGGTTGAGTGAACGCTTAGTTGATCGCAGTGCCCGCTGCGGCCCTCGCCCGAGTCGGTCGGCAACGGCGAGCGCTTCATCCAGCACCGCTTCCGCCGGCGCCGCCTTGCTGACGAGACCAATGCGCTCCGCCTCTGCCCCAGTCAGGAAGTCAGCGGTGAGGAGGTAGTACTTGGCTTTGGCCATCCCGCACATCCACGGCCAGAGCATTACGGCATGGTCACCGGACGCCACGCCGATCCTGCTGTGACCGTCGGTGATCCGCACGTCCTCGGCGATGATGCTGATATCTGCGGTCAGTGCGACGGCAAGTCCGGCCCCGACCGCGACCCCATTGATCGCGGAGATAATGGGTTTGTCGAGGTCCAGCATGTTGTAGACGATGTCGAGGGCGACCTTGCCCGACCTCAGTACTCGGTCGGAGCGCAAGCTAGCCGCAGGGGTGCCGTGCTCCTTGAGATCCCCGCCGGCCGAGAACACCTTCCCCCGTCCGGTGATAACCGCGACTCGCGTGTCATCGTCGCGCCCGATCGTGCGCCACACCTCCGCGAACTCGTCATGAGTTCGCGCGTCGGCCGCGATACGATCGATGTGGACCAGGAGCACACCGTTGGGGCGGCGCTCGAAGCTCAGGTTCTCGAATTCCTCATACTTCATGTCGCGCTCCGTTGCCTGCGATTCCGCACTTGGAGACGCGAGCGAGCGCGATAGCGCAAATGATCTCGAACATGATGTTTGCGGCATTCAGCGCCGTGTGACCGCTCGGGTCGAGTGGCGGCGCCACCTCCATGACGTCTCCGCCGATAATGTCCAACCCCTTCAGTCCTCGCAGGATTGCCAATGCCTCGCGCATCGACAACCCATCGGGTTCGGGTGCCCCCGTACCGATGGCATAGGGCGGATCCAGCGCGTCGATGTCGAAGGTGATGTATGTCGGGCCGTCACCGACCACACGGCGAATCTCGGCGACGGTTTCTGTGATTCCGAGTTCGATCACTTCGTTGATCGTGAGCAGGCGCATTCCATGTTGTGCGTGGTAATCACGGTCGGTGGACATGAAGCGAGTTCCACGAATGCCCAGGCTGATGGTGCGTTTCGGGTCGACCAATCCTTCTTCGATCGCGGCCCGGATCGCGTTGCCGTGATGGATGTAGCCACCGTACGGATCGTCGTAGGTGTCCGGGTGGGCATCGAAGTGGATCAGGCCGACCGGGCCGTTCCGCACGAGGCCCTTGAGGATCGGATAGGTGGTCCCGTGGTCACCTCCAACAGCCACGAGGGCTCCACCGCGGTCCGCCACCCTGCCCACGAACTGTGCAGCGAGGTCTTGGCTTACGCGAGGGCTCATGGGATTGAGGACGGCGTCACCGATATCGGCGACTCGACATAGATCGAAAGGCGAGACGCCGTCGAAGCTCACCCGTCGGATGAGGCCGGACATCTGCCGTACCTGCGACGGCCCCTGCTTCGCGGAGCCTCGTCCGCCCTGGAAGTCGAACGGGATTCCCGCGAGTGCGATGTCCACACCCTCGAGATCGGGTTGGTAAGGGGCGCGCATGAACGTCTGCACGCCCGTGAAGCGACCCATCCCCTGTTTGCCGAGTTCACCAATCGTGGATTCGGGCTTTTCTGACATGTTGTCTCCTGAGCTGCCGGCCGCGGCCTCCTCTGTATAGGAGCCAATAGGCGCTGCCGCGAGCAATCTGTAAAGAGCGGCTTTCGACCGTTCCGTTGATAGGAATGACATTCAACCTAGCAGAACACGAGTGCTGAGGGAAGGGATGGTTAGCAGGGTTTGCCCTTCCGTTCGCCTTGACGAAGGGCTGTAAGGTGCTACTAGATTCCGCGTGGCGGAATCAGGTTCGCTTTGCAGCAAGGGAGTGGTTCGGCGGATGCGCGATAGTAGTCTTGGCGACTCCCCGGCAGGAGAGAACACCAGCGGTTCAGGGGTGACCGGTTCGGTCGGCAATGCGTTGAAGATCTTGCTGATGTTCGGCACTGTTCCGGCTGTGCGAGTCGCCGATGTTGCTCGTGAGCTCGGGGTCGCTCGATCCACGGCACACCGACTGCTCGCGACGCTGGAGCATCACCGCTTCGTGACGCAACAGGTCAAGAGCAAGGCATACGAGGCGGGGCCCGTTCTCCTCGAAGTAGGACTGAGGGTCCTCGCGGATCTCGATCTGAAGTCGGTCGCTCGGCCGCAGCTCGAGCGCTTGAGCGACGTGACGTCGGAATCGAGCGGATTGCTTGTACTCGAGGGGCGTGACGTCGTCGTTGTCGACTTCGTTCCGGGAAGCCATCGGTTGCGGGTGGTCGAGCGACTCGGAGACCGAGCTCCTGCGCACCTCACAGCGGCGGGCAAGGCCATACTTGCTGCGTTGAACCCGTTCGATTTCCGCCGTTTGTATCCCAGTGAAACCTTGCCGGCCGTGACGCCGCGATCGGTTCAAACCCGCCTCGAACTCGAAGAAGAACTCGATCAGATCCGGCGCAACGGGTATGCGTTCAATCGAGAAGAATCAGGGGACGGCTCCGTCGGCATCGCCGCCGCCGTCGTGCACCGAAACGACGGCGTCGTAGGTGCCGTTACCTTGGCCCTACCGATCAGTCGACTGAACGACGATCTCGGCGCCGACTTCGGGGCGTCCGTCGGTGAGGCAGCCCGCAGGATAGGAACCGGCCTGCCCTAATGTCCCCGGGCTTGGATTCATTCATCGTCATGTGATGATCTTGGATCGACACCGTCAGAGCTGGAACTAATTACGGCCGAACGAGATACGTTGCAGAATGGGCTTGGTGCGACTAGACCGCTCGGGCACTGGAGGCCCCACAAACATCCCGGCCACGCAGCGAGACGGTTGCGTGTGAGGATCTCGCGCACGTTCTCCGCGGAGTGCCCGTCGGGCAGGTGCAGCCTGCGTTCGACGTGGGTGCCGATACCGACCGGTTGACTTCGCCCATGATCGCCGGAGTCGAGATCCCCGGCGCGCGGTGGGCGCGGTCACCTCGGCGGCGCACGACGCCTCCACGACCGTCGCGCCCTGCGTGCGACAACAACCGTGCCCGCTCCGAAGCCTCGCAGCCGAGGCTGGTAATGCGCACAAGTTACTCTTGAGGCACAGCATTGGCAGGTTGAGTAGGGTGCGGCATCGCATTGGTGCCGAAACCAGATGAATCGCGGGTGCCCGATGTCCGAAGATGATCCTCTGCGGACCCAGCGCAGCATGGGGTCGACAATCACGTTCGAGCTGGAAGCTGCCGGATTCGGGAACGCCCAAGAAATTGGGCGAGGCGGTTTCGGTGTCGTGTACCGATGCGTACAAAACGAGCTCGACCGCACGGTCGCTGTGAAAATTCTGACCGCCGACCTGGATGCAGAGAACCGGGCGAGATTCTTCCGCGAGCAGCGCGCAATGGCCAGGTTGACGGGGCACCCGAACATCGTCACAGTCCTTCAGGTCGGGTCCACCGACAACGGTCGCCCATACATTGTGATGCCATATCACCCGCAAGGCTCTCTCGAGGCGCGGATCCGCCGCCAAGGCCCACTGGCATTGAACGAAGCATTGCGCCTCGGAGTGAAGATCGCAGGTGCTGTGGAGTCCGCACACCGGCTGGGCATTCTTCATCGGGATATCAAACCCGGGAACATTCTGCTCACCGACTATCAGGAGCCGGCACTGTCAGATTTCGGGATCGCTCATATCTCGGGAGGGTTCGAGACCGCCACCGGCTCGGTCACCGGGTCACCCGCCTTTACAGCCCCCGAGGTTCTCCGGGGAGATCCGCCGACCCCGTCGTCGGATGTCTATTCCGTCGGCGCCACTTTGTTCTGCGTACTTACCGGCCATGCCGCGTTCGAACGCCGCAGCGGCGAGCAAATCGTCGCGCAGTTCCTACGCATCGCGACCAACCCCATCCCTGATTTGAGCGGCCACGGCATCTCCGACGAGATATCGAAAACGATCGCGCGGGCCATGTCCCGTGATCCGCACGAACGCCCATCGGCGAAGCAACTCGGTAACGAGCTTCGTGGCACCCAGCTCCGCCACGGGCACCAGGTCGACGACATGGCACTTCGTGCCGAACCAGTTTCCGAGCCGCACGGCCCGGTGCCGATGTCGCACGCACATTCCGCGCAATCCGGCCGGGGCACCAAAGGGAACATCCCCCTCGAGCTGACCAGTTTCGTCGGGCGACGAAGAGAGCTAACCGAAGCAAAAACCCTTCTGCGATCCTCTCGCCTGGTCACATTGACGGGCATCGGCGGTGTCGGTAAGACGCGCCTCGCGCTGAAGGTTGCCAACAACGTGCACCGTGCGTTTGCCGATGGTGTCTGGTTCGTCGAGTTGGGAGAACTCCGCGAAGAATCCCTACTAGTCGATGTGGTATCAGGGGCGCTGGGTATTCGAGATCAGATGGCGATTCCACGCCAGGAAGCCTTGATTGAGTTCCTCTCCTCGCGCGAGTTGATGCTCGTGCTCGATAACTGCGAGCAGTTGGTGGGTGGGGTGGCCGAGTTAGCTGAGTCGCTGCTTCGAACCTGCCCCGGGGTCCGAATTCTCACCACGAGCCGTGAGCCGCTCGGCATCGGCGGCGAAGTTGCACTACGTGTTCCCCCGCTCAGCGTCCCCGATCCCGACCGTGATCCGTCTCTTCAAGGTCTGCCCAGCTACGACGCGGTGACATTGTTCGCTGACCGCGCCGCGACTGCGCTACCAGGTTTCGAGCTCACCGACGACAATCGAATGGCGGTCACCCGAATCTGTCAGCACCTGGACGGGTTACCTCTCCCTCTCGAACTGGCCGCGGCTCGACTGCAGGCCATGTCACCGGAACAGATTCTGCAGCGGCTCACCGACCGCTACGCATTGCTTACCCGTGGTAGCAGAACTGCACCGACACGGCAACAGACGCTGCGATTGTGTATCGATTGGAGCCACGAACTGTGCACACCACTGGAACAACTTGTGTGGGCACGTCTCTCGGTGTTTGCTGGCGGAGTCGAACTCGACGCCGCAGAATCCGTCTGCGGGATGAACCTGACAGCGGAAGCCCTCCTCGACGCGATCACCTCTCTCGTCGAGAAATCGATTCTGATCCGCGAGGAACGCGACGACGTCGTGCGCTTCCGACTGCTGGAGACCCTGCGCGAGTACGGCCGGACGAGGTCTGAGCAAACCGAGGAACTACCGGAACTGATTCGTCGGCACAGTGACTGGTATCTGCAGTTGGCGCTGAACGCCGAGGCCGAATGGATCGGCCCGCGGCAGCTCGAATGGATCGCACGCCTCGAGCGGGAGCAATCCAACCTGCGGGAGACACTGAACTACTACCTGTCCGAAGATCCGGACACCGGCCTCCGAATCTCCAACGCCATGCACCTCTTCTGGAGCTCCCGAGGACTGTGCAGCGAAGGGCGGTATTGGCTCGATCACTTTCTGGCCCGCCAGAGCGGGCAACCAACCATCGATCGGGTCAAAGCACTCTATTCTGTCAGTGCCCTCGCTGACTGGCAGGGCGACCTCAGCTCTGCAGCAGCGGCCGTAGCGGAGGCACGCGTGCTCGCCGAGCAGATGACCGATCCGCTGCCGCATGCACTGGCCGTCCACGCCGACGGAGTCCTCAAAGTCTTCGCTGGTGACTACACCCGTGCCCCCACGCTTCTGGCGGAGGCCCTCGAAGTGTTTCGCGAACAGAACCGCATCTACTTTCAAGTCGAGGCCTTGATCATGTTGGGGCTCTCGAACGTATTATGCGGAGAGACCGCACAGTCGATGGCCTATTATCAGGAAGCCCTCGACATCACCGACACACAAGGTGAATCCGTCAACTCGGCTTTTGCGCGATGGGGCATGGCCGTTGCGGTGTGGCAGCAAGGTGATCGCGCACGGGCCACGGACCTTCTTCAGCAAGCACTAATACGGATCGCGAGACGTGTGCAGGACCCGGTGGGTTCAGCGGCGTGCCTCGACGCGCTCGCATGGATCGCCGGTGATGCCCGCGAGGCACACCGCGCCGCTGTCCTGATAGGAGCCGCCGAGTCCCTCGCTCATGTCGTCGGAACGTCGCCGGTCTTGCTTCCAGGCCTCCTCGTGCACCATGAAGAGTGCGTGCAAACCTGTCGGCGGACGCTAACCGACAAGACCTTCATGACTGCCGTTGAGGAAGGTAGGCAACTCGGGCTCGAGGCTGCCGTCGCCTACGCTGTCGGCGGAGTCCCGGCGGCTCCGTCGCCGTCAACCGGCGACACAACAGTCACACTGACCAAAAGAGAGCGGCAGGTCGCTGAACTGATAGCCGAGGGCCTGACCAATAAAGCAATCGCTGACCAGTTGGTGATTTCCCCTCGCACCGCCCAGGGACACGTCGAGCACATTCTCACCAAACTCGGGTTCCATACGCGGGCGCAGATCGCCGCATGGATCGCAGAGCAGCAACAACATTCATAACTTCCAGGGGAGAGACCACGAGCGCCCCGACGGTGGGCCGGGAGATAACGGGACCGACCGTTCGACCAGGCAATCCTTTGCTATACGGTGGTGACGTCGGGCGGGTCGGGAAGGTCGACGTCGAGAATGAAGTCGAGCCTGATCAGGGCGTCGACGTCGAACCTTGCTGCCCGCACTCGGACCTCTTTGTAGGTAGAGACGCCCGTGCACGCAATCGAACAGAGTCACTGGAATAGTGTGTGCCACCGCCGATGGCTGGGGAGTGGCGATAACTGCGAAGTTCGAGCTGTTCAAGGACACCGGCGGCCAGTTCCTGTTAGTTGGGTGTCGGACATTATGTTGGGTTGGCTGGGTTCCTCGGCATCTCGCAGTCGATTCGATGGGCGAAGTTGCAGCTACACGGTTGGTGTCCGTGCTGGAAGGACGAGACGTCCCGGGTGTCGCGTTGGGCCCAGCGCTTGCGGTCCGGGCATCCTCTGAGTCGGGCGACTCGGTCGACAGCCCGCCATCGCGCATCGGGGTCTGTCACGCGACAAAATCATCCCAGTCGGTCGCGAGGTAATCAATGAAGGCACCCCCCAAATGCTGTGTCTCCAGGTGCCGCCGCGAAACGGGTTGGCAAAGGCTAGTGAACGCGGGGTCGGCCAGCACTCTGGCCGCGAAGTCGTGGTGAAGGATGGCCGCAGTGCCGATGAGTACGAAATCGGCACCACGGTCAAGGCACGACTGCGCAACGGTTCCCGACAGTATCTTGCCAGCGACCCCGAGCTTTGCCTTTCCTCTCGACAAGGAAGCGAAGGCGTCGATGAGCGTGCTGCCGGAATCGTCCCCATGTGGCCGTTTTGACACGTCCCACAGTGACATATCGAGGTAGTCGACGAGCCCCGACGTCATCACCTCTTCAGCCAAAAGACGGCTCTCGGAAATCGTTATGCCGTAACGCTCGGGACTCAGGCGCACACCCACCTGAAACGACGGCCCCGTCGCTGCTCGTACGGCTTCCAGTACCTCAAAGATCACTCGTGACCGATTGTCGAACGTACCGCCGTAGCCATCGGTACGGTTGTTGCGGCGCGCGTCCAGGAATTGGCACAGCAGGTAACCGTGAGCACCGTGGACCTCCACGCCTGCGAAACCGGCTCGCTCGACCCGTCGAGCAGCACTGGCGAAATCGTCGATCAAGCAGTGGATCTCGTCCGTCGTCATCGCACGAACTCCCCTGGAGGGATCATCCCACGGGGCAATCGGAGGGACTCCCGAAAGCTCCGGCCGCGCACGCATGCCACCGTGGTGCAGCTGGACCGCCGATGGAGTTCCCTGCTCGCGCAGTACTGTGGCGAGCCTGGCCAGACCAGGCAAGAATCGGTCACTCCATACTGCGAGCTGCCCGGGGAATCCCTGCCCTCCGCGCGACACGTGCGCAGCGCACGTCAACACCATCCCGAACCCGCCTGCGGCGCGTGTCCGCAGCCACTGCAGTTCGTCTTCGTGCAGACTGCCATCTACATGACTCTGTTGATTTGTCAGGGGTGCCAGGACCAACCGGTTGGACCAGTCGGGGCCGCGTTCCAACGACATTGGATTCTCCACACGTGTCACTACGCTCTCTCCTTCGAGATGCTGATGCATTGGTTCAATTTGGTGTGGGTGCATGTCGCAGCAAGTACGAGTGAATCCGCGGTCCAACCCACTTGAGCACCTTTGCCGGAAGGAACTGGTCGGCCCACGGTCGACGGACCTCATACGGTGAGACTCGTGGGCCCATGAACTGCCTCATGGCCGTCTCGAGCATCTCCATTCCCTGAATGGAGATTTTTTTTCTGGAGGCAACTTGGCCGTTAGGGGTGCTGTCGCGTGTAGACGCGTGCAAGTTCGCGGACGATCGACGCGTCGAATTCAACACCCTCAACCGTCTGCCAAAGTTTGTCGTTGAACTGCTGGCGGGAGATGCCGAATGTTTGGAAGACCTCCTCTGTTGGTGCTCCGCCGTACGGAGCCCAGATCCGGGCGAAGTGGACTATTGCGTCTTTTTCGGTCCGAACTTGGCGGGCGTTGTTGCGGCGATTCAGTTCGTTGAGCTGGCGGCGACGCTGCGTGCGGTATGCGTCCACATCATGGTCGAGACGCACCGAGTCTGCGGTAGTCGGATGGGAGGTCACCCGACCACCTGCCGGCGGTACGTGGTTCACGTTCATGGCGATTCCTTGAGTCGTCAGCGGTGTCAGGCACGGAAGTCCTGTCGGATCGGATCAGTAGACGGGTCGGCGGCTTTGCCGCAGGGGTTGCCGGAAGTCGTCATCGCACCGGCCCTACCAAGGACGTGTGTCCGAGCCCAATAGAGCCGATGTGACTGCAAGCACGGTAGCAATAAATCGACTGCCTGCCAATCGTTTGGCAACCGCAGATCTGTTGCTCTTGCCGTCCAGCTCTCCCGCGGCCGCAACCAGATGTGCATATTTCCGTTCCCGCTCTTGTGTTGCAGGGAAGTCGCTCGTATCGTCTTACCAAACGTTTGGCATATGTGGCGAGCGCTCGTCCGGCAGGAGAGAGTAATGATCAAGATCGAAACGACGAAGTCTGACGGTATGCCGTCAGACCTAGCGGAGACCACAATGCCAAGCCTCCTCGATGACGTACCCATAAGTCTGTTCCATATCCGGCTTGCCGCCTGTGCAAGTGGGGGGGCCTTCATCGATGGATACGTTCTCGCGATCTTCGGTGTGGCGATGGTGCAGATTGGTCCCGAATTCGCTTTGTCTGCCGCAGCCAAGGGTGCCGTTGCAGCGATGGTGCTGCTCGGGGTCTTCTTCGGCGGGTTCATCGGCGGCTACCTGACAGATAGATTCGGACGGCAGCGCATCTACAAATGGGATCTCGCAGCTATCTCGGCGTTGTCGATCGCCTCGTTCTTCGTAGAGGGCGCATTCAGTTTGATCATCATGAGGTTGCTGGTTGGTTTGGCGGTCGGCATCGATTACCCGATCGCGCCGGCACTGCTAACCGAATTCAGTCCCAAGCGTTTGCGGGGCCCGTTGCTGGGTGTACTGATCTCTCTCTTCTTCGTCGGAGGCGCGGCCGCCTACGTCACAGGGGAAATCATGTTGTCCACGATCGGGGACGGAGCGTGGCGATGGATGCTAGCAAGTACTGCCGTCCCCGCTGCCATCATCGCCGTCATGCGGATCGGCACTCCGGAGTCCCCCCTGTGGCTGGCGCGGAATGGGCGAGTCGAGGAGGCCAACTCGGTCATGGCCAAGGTGTTCGGACCCGGCGTCAGAGTCGATGAATCGCCGGCAGAAGCGCGCGCAGGCGGGGGCCTCTTCGCAGTCGTGAAAGCCGGGTACGTTGGTCGGCTGCTGTTCGTCACCGCGATATGGATCTGTCTCATCATTCCGGTGTATGCGATCTTCGCCTTCGGACCTCAGTTGGTGGGCGCAATGCACTTGGAGGGACGCGCGAGCACTCTGGGCTCGGCCGCCATTGAGCTCTTCTTCGCGGTTGGCTGCGTCATCGCGCTCCTCCTGGTCAACCGCGTGGGACGCCGTACCATGACGATTCAAAGCTTCGCTTGGGCGGCTATCCCAATGCTGCTCCTCGCTATCTTCTCGGATGCCCCCGCAATCTGGGCAGCTGTCCTCTTCGCCGCCTATGCACTGTTCAGCGGGGGGATGGAAGTCATGTCGTTTGTCTACCCCAACGAACTCTTTCCCACCGAGCTACGCGGATCTGCAATGGGTATTGTGACCGCGCTGAGCCGATTCGGGGCGGCCGTGGGCACGTTCCTGGTGCCTATCTCCCTCGAGAATTTCGGCATCTCAACGACGATGTACGGGGCCTTCGCGATTACTGTCGTCGGATTGGTGATCTCGGCAATGTGGGCGCCGGAGACCCGCAATATGAGCCTGGCGGAAACCTCCAGCCTGAGCCATTGATCATCGGCGACTCGAGCCGTTACCCGTCACGATGCCTAGTTTCTAGTTTCCCCATTGGTGTCAGCACCCGGAATCCAGACAGCCAGGCGACAATTTTCGTGCCGATGACCGCTGACGCCATTTAAGACAGATCGGCTCACCGACTCTACGAGCCCCGATCTGCTGCCAGTCTGCTGCCCCGAGTTCATCGACGCACTCAGGGGCGCCGAGACCGACAGCGCCCACGCGGTTCGACCTCGATCTCGGCGGCGTGGGCGATGCGGCATAACAATCGATTGGCGTAGGATGGACCGTTCAGGCAGTGCTGCGGGCCCGGCTCGATGGGCCCAATCGGTCTTTCGCCTTCGCAACGATATGCCGCGACGATGGGTCTACGGGGAGGGAACAAGATTGTCCACCATGAACATGAAGCAACTGGCGGAACTTGCCGGCGTCGACGTCTCGACCGTGTCCCGTGCGTTGCGCGGTGACAACCGACGAGTGGCCGCGTCCACGATCAAACGGGTCCAAGAGTTGGCTCGCGAGGCCGGATACGTTCCCAACCCGGTTGCGTCCAGCTTGCGGAGCGGGCGCTCGCGCATGCTCGGTGTCGTCGTTCCGGTCCTCAGCGACATCGTGATGGCAATACTGGCGACCGCCATCGAGGAAGCGTCGCGAGAACTCGGATACCTGTCAGCGGTCATCGCCACCCACGGCGATCCGGAGGTGCGGTCCGAGGCTATCGATCATCTCCTCAGCAGGAAAGTCGACGGATTCGTACTGTGCGACACCGAGGTGGGGCGTGAGGTTCCACACCAGCTCGAATCGAGCTCGGTGCCGTACGTCTTCGCGATGCGCCGGTCCGACGATGCGGTATCGGTGACAGCCGACGACCGACGCGGCGGCTCTCTGGTGGCAGAGCACTTCGTCACAATGGGACACGAGCGGGTGGCCGTTGTGCCGGGTCCGGCCGCGGCAAGTACCTCGATCGATCGAGTAGCCGGATTCATGGAGGTCATGGCAGGGCACCCGCAGGTCACCGTGCTGTCGAGCCCCGAAGCCGGGGGGTTCGGCGTTGAGGACGGGCACCGGTACGTCACGTCCCTGCTCGCTCAGCGCGAACGCCCTTCGGCCCTGTTCTGCGCCAACGACCACACTGCGATAGGCGCGGGCCGCGCCCTCGGCGATCACGGCATGCGAGTCGGACACGACGTTGCGTTGGTGGGATACAACGACATTCCGCAGGCTGCATATCTTGAGCCACCCCTCAGCAGCGTCCGGACAGACCTCGGGTTGATGGGTCGGACCGCCGCACAGCGGCTGGTGTCGTTGATCGAAGGAGAGGACGTTTCGAGTGTCGCGCTCGAACCCGTCCTGGTGGTCCGGGCGTCCTCGGCCACGGTGGCCGGCCGCATCGACAGCCCGGCACCGCGGCTCGGGGTGTAATCAAGCGACGAAGTCGTCCCAGTCGTTTTCGAGGTAGTCGATGAAGGCCCGCCCCAGGCCCTGGGGTCTCGAGGTGTTGCCGTGAGACCGGCTGAGGAACGCTGGTGAATGACGGATCGGACAGGACTCGGCACGCGAAGTATCCCGTGCCTCGACAGGTCGTCTCCTGCCCGCACTATTCACCATTCCGACGACGGCCTGATACTGCCCTCTCCTAGCGACGTGATGCCGATGGCGACATCGCAGTGACTACCACGTAGCCGACAGCAGACAGGAACAGAAGAACGAAGAGCCGCAGGGCCATCGGAATCAGCTGATCCGCTGTGAGACGTTGCTCATTCCACAGATTGTCGTGGTGCTCGACGAAGTACATCAGGTGTGGTGATCTTTCTGACAACCCACGAGAACCTGGTACATGATGCGATCAAGCAGCAGTTCGCCAAGGCTGCCGCGCTTGTGGAGGACGACGGGGCTGACGGAAGGATCGGGGGACTGGACTGTGGTCCTTGATCCGCAGCACGGGTTCCGTTGGCTTGAGTCGTGGATCAAGCCCTAACTTCGTCACCCGAGCACGTACAGCAGTCGCTCATGCCACCTAAGCAAGTCGGAATACAGCCCTTAACCCACCGTGAACCCACCGTGCACGATCCGCCGCGGGCCGCTGGGCCGTGCGCGTGCGGAGTCATCTCGCATCCCACGGTGATCGTTCGAGACTGTTGACGCACCGGCCCGGAACCGGTCGTGCCCCGCATCGGCATCGATGCGGGGCACTCACCCTCGAGAGGTGATGGCGGAGGCTGCTGTCGGTTACCCGCGGGAGAGTCCGGGCTGGATCTGGATCTGCCCGGGGCTGGCCTTGGTCTTGCCGACCGTCCATTCGCCGTCCGCACCACACACCAGGGCGCCATTGCGGTCGCCGGGCTTGCCGTATGTCACCGTCTCATTTCCGTTCGAATCCGTGTTCACGATCGGACACGGACCACCGGTGGGACCGTTCGGGCCGATCGGCTCGGCCTGAGCGACGGACGCTGCCCCGGCCGCACTCAGGACCGTAAAGGCAGTGAAGGCGATGGCGGTAAAGGTTCGGCGGGCGTTGATCATTCATTCGCTCCTGAGGATGTCGGGGAGGTGCGTCGGTGACAGAGACAACTCTGCCCACTCCAGCGCCCGAACCGAAGCAACCCCAGGGGGACCGTTCACCCACCCCAGGCGTGGACGCACCCCACCCCGACACAGGTCAACCTCGACGTATTCGGCCTCGGCATGCATGGGTGGTACCGAGCAGCCGAGCCGAATCGACCGATGGCCGCGCCCGTGACGGCAACCGCCTCACACCAGTAGCGGGCTGTGCGAATCGGTCCCCGCGGGAAAGGGGACGTGTCATCTTCACAGGTCAGCGGCCTGAATCCACTGTGCTGTCTGTGAGCCCGCCGATCCCGGGTCCACCCAACCGGGTGTTCGCACCCGCTACTGTTTCGGGTATGGGGACCACGTTCCACGGGCCGAGTCCGTGGCCGCACATCACCCGCGCGATCCGCACGCGCGGGCCCCGCCGTGCCGCGATCGCGCACCTCGGCCAGGACGCGCCCACCCTGCTGCCGCTGCGTGCCGGGGATGTCCTTGTCGTCAACGCCTCCCGCGCCGCGGTGCGCGCGCACGCGACCTCCCGGTCGCGCTCGCGTACTACCTGGACGCCGGGGTGCGGGTGCTGTCGTCACCGAACCTGCACGCCAACGTCATCGCCACCGACCGGCGGGCGGTCATCGGCTCCGCCAACGCCTCCCACAGCTCCACCCTCGCCGAGGAGGCCGCGGTCATCACCGACGACCCGGAGGTCGTCGCCGCCGTCCGGGCGTTCATCGACGGCATCGAGGAGATCACCGAGGTCGACCAGGCGTTCCTCGACAACGCCGCCGCGCAGTGGCAGATCGGTCGGGCGGTACCACTGCCCGGGGTCACGAGCCGCGGGCGCGCCGAGCCCGGGTTCCTGCCCGCAACGATCCCCCGGATGTTTCTTCGACACACCGTCGACTACACACCCGGTCCTACCGAGCAGCACACGTGGGCAACGCAGGCCCGCCGCCATCGCGGCCCGGCAGCGAAGTACCAGCTCGAATGGTTCCACCACAACAAATCCGACACCCGCCTCGAGCGCGGTGACGTCCTGATTTTCGTCACCGCCGACAATGAGTGGATTTACCCCCCAGCGGTCGTCGATTCCGAGGCGATCGCGATCCTCCACGCCCACGGCGCCGTCGGTCATCTCCTGCGCAGCCGAGCGGACCTGCACCCGATCCCGGTGCCGGACGCGGAACGCACACTCGCCGACCTCGGGCACCCCAACCCCCGGCTCCGGTCCGATCACCGGATCGCCTCCCCCAGCCTGCGGACCGCTCTGCTCCAACTCTGGAACCTCTGATTGTTCCGATCAATAGAGTATTTACCAGCGGAAACGACACGTCCCCACTTGGTCAGCGAACCGCCATCATCGCCGGCAATGCACGCAATTATGGCAATGCTGGCAGGTCGCTTCCTCGGGTGGCGGTTCGCCGTCCAACCCTGTGGCTCGCGCCTTGGCGTCGGCTCACCCGGGTGGGGTCATGCCAGGGCGAGAACTCGGGAACGTGCCTCCAGGTAGCGGCCGAGGAGGTCGAGCATCTCGGCGTCCGGGTGCGCGAGTTCGGGAAGGTCCTTCGCGCTGATGATCGCCTGATCGACCGCGGCGACCTGCCGGCGGCACTCGCCGAGCGCCTCCGGTGTGACGGTTTCGGCTCGAGCCGGTCGGTGAGGTACCGAATCGACTGCTCCAGACCCAGACCCGGGTTGCGGGTGCCGTTTCCGGCCCGCCGGGTTTCGACCATCTGCCACCACTGGTCCAGCTCGGCCAGCACCGCGGGATCGGCGACCGCCATCCGCAGCGCCCGGTCGATCGACTGCGGATCGGTGAGATCAACCTCATCCACACCCGCTGCGCGGCTGAGGATCTGGCCGAGCTGGTGGTTGGCAAGACCGTCGCCGCGGCTCCACCAGTACGACACCATCACAGCCACCTTGCTCGCCGCGGCCCGCTCCCCCACAACATTTTCCTTCAACGCGAGACGAAACCCTCGAATCCATCCTCACAGCCCGGCAACCGCCCCGAGTTCCGGGTCAGGGCTGTGGCCCGGCGATTCAGGCTGTGCGGCGGGCGGTGTGGGCCGCCGCGCACATCGGGCACCACGTGCGCTCGCCGACGATCCACCCGTTCGTCTCGGCGAAGGCCACCGCCTCGGGCCGGCCGGCGACGGCAGCGGCGAAGGTGTGCTCACACGCATCGCACCGCACCGTCCAGCCACGTCTGCCTGTGGATCGCACCAACGTATGAACAGTCATGTCACCCCCGCGACTTCGTCACTGTGCCCCCAACATGGCACAACCCGTCCGACAGTGGTGGCCCACGCGGGCCAGGCCCCGGCCGTCAAAAGTGCCGTGCGTCATGATCGCCGGCCACAACGACCGAGTTATCCACGAGCAGAACCAGTTAGCCACACAGCGCCGTAAGGACATTCGCGGTGCGGTATTCGACGTGGCTCGAGGAGAACCTCGCTCGAGGCCGAAATCGGCCCCGAGTCCGTGGCCTCGACACCGAGCAGCGCACCCAGATTCGCGATCCGGTCACCGCCCTGCACCGCTGAGAATCATCCCGAAATCGGGGCGTGTCATCTGAGCAGCTCAGGGCGCATTTTTGGCTATTTCAGGACTCGACCGGGACGAGACGTTCAAGCTTGCAGTGGAATGGGTAGGTCCCCGGGGCGCTGAGAACCGACTCGATCAGCGCTTCGTCGCCGTCAATGCTCACAATCGTGAACACCGAGGTGCCCTCGGCATGAACCTTGACTTTGTCGCCGACCTTCAGACCCGCGCGGGTTCCCGGCAGCGCAATCAGGCTTCCTGAGGAGGACTCCGCCAGCGACTCGGGGAGCTGGCGGGGCCCGGTTCACGGCAACGAGTCGAGGCATCAGTCGCACGTAGGCGACCATGCCGATCACCTCGCGTGCATCCTTCCGAACCAACCGGCGTCTATAGGTGTGCCGACATCCCGGCACCCGACATCGAGTACGAGGACACTTTCATGACCACCATTCCCACCGATACAGACACCGACCGCGCGCTCAAGGCCAAGCACCGGGCGTTGTGGGCCTCCGGCGACTACCCGACCGTCGCCGCCGAGCTGATCCCGACCCTCGGCGAGGTGCTCGTGGAGGCAGCCGATATCCGCTCCGGCCAGCGGGTGCTCGACGTGGCCGCCGGCAGCGGCAACGCCGCGATCCCGGCTGCCGCACGCGGCGCCACCGTCGTCGCGTCGGACCTGACGCCGGAACTGTTCGTCGCCGGGCGAGCGATCGCCGCCCAGCGCGGCGTCGAGCTGGACTGGGTCGAGGCCGACGCAGAGGCGTTGGCGTTCGACGACGACAGCTTCGACGCCGTCATCTCGGTCGTCGGAGCCATGTTCGCGCCGCACCATCGGCAGACCGCCGACGAGATGCTGCGAGTCTGCCGGCCCGGCGGCACCATCGCGATGATCAACTGGACACCGCAGGGCCTGATCGGCAACCTGTTCAAGACCATGGGACCCTACGCACCGCCCCCGCCGCGCGGTGCGACCCCGCCGCCGTTGTGGGGCGACGAGCAACACGTCCGCGACCTGTTCGGCGACCGGGTGCGCGCGCTTGACGCGCACCGCCAGTCGCTCGTGATCGACCGCTTCGCAGACCCGACCGAGTTCCGGGAGTTCTGGAAACGCAACTATGGCCCGACGATCGCCGTGTACCACCACAATGCCGCGGACCCGGATCGGATCGCGAACCTCGAGGAGGATTTCCTGCAGTTCCTCACCGCATGGAATCGGGCCGATGCGCCCGGTCGGACACTCTACGAGGCCGAGTACCTGCTCGTCACCGCACGCAATCGGTAGCCCGCATCGGCCCTCGGTCACCGACCGGCATGCGTACCACTGAGATGTCGCCGCCCGCGCCGGAGCGAATGCGGAAGACGCTGCGGTACTACAAGCATCGAGGCCTGTTGGAGGCGCCGCCCCGGTCTTCGGCCGGGTATCGGTTCGCCTGTTGGGTTTGCCTCCTGATTCGACCTCTGTCTATATTGATATATGTCGAAACAAGAGGTGTCGGAGAGCGGTGCGTGTTGCTCACCCTGCTGCTCCTGAAATAGCCCGATCGTCCGGATGTTCGGCCGAATCTGCCGCGGACGTAGGCGGCGGTGCGGGAATCGACGGGCCCCGAACGCCGAACCCGAAAACGTAACTGGACCCGACCACCGGCACCGTCACGATGCAAGCGAGGGACGGTGCACCCGCGATCTGGACGCATCGCCCATCGACTGATCGGATCTGTCGGTGTTCACTCGAATGATCACAAGCAATGCGAAGGCTCGACCTGCAAGGGTGTACAGCACATCGAGGCGGGGAGGACGGCCAGGATGAAACCGGAAACAGCGGAAGCCCGCATGTTGCTGTCGGCGATCGAGGATGCCCAGAACATGGTCGCCATCGCCGACTACGACACCGGACGCCTGCGCTACCTCAACCCCGCCGGGATGCAGCTGATGGGACTGACCGACGAGGCCGCCGTCGCCGCCCGCTGGGCACCGGAATTCTTCACCGACGTCGGATTCGTCCAGGCCCCCGAGATGGAATCAGCCCTGCTCGAACAGGGCCGGTGGGAGGGCCGGTCGGAATTCCGGCACTTCCTGACCGGTGAACCGATCCCGGTGACCCTGTCCACCTACGTGATCGAGCGCACCGAGGACCAGCGCCCCGCGGTGATCGCCTGCATCGCCCAGGACCTGCGCACCGCCCAGGAGCACGAACAGCGCCTGCACACCGCGTTGGAGGCAGCCGCGTACCGGGTCCGCGAACAGCACGCCCTCGCCGACCTGAGTCAGCTCGCCGTCGACGGCGACCTCGACCACGTCCTCGTCGCCGCGGCGGACGCAGCCGCCGCGTTGGTCGGAGTCAACTGCGCCTCGGTCGCCCGGGCCGACGAGCCGGGCGCGATGTTGCGGGTGCTCGCCTACCGCGGTCAACCACCCGTCCCGGACACCTTCGCCCCCGGTACCGATTCCCAGCCCGGATACGCGGCCACCACCGACGAGATCATCATCTGCCCCGACCGGTACGGCGAGCACCGGTTCTCCACCGAAGCCATGAATTCCCGGGGGCTACGGAGCGGAGTCTGCGTTCCCATCGGCGCCACGTCGGTATGGGGCGTGCTCACCGCACACAGTGCCCGCCCCCGCGACTACTCCGACCGGGAGGTGATGTTCCTGCGCTCGGTGGCCGCCGTACTGGCCGCGGCGATCCGGCGCATCGAGGCAGAGCAGGCACTGCGGCATCTGAGCCTGCACGATTCGCTGACCGGGCTACCGAACCGTGCCCTGGCGCATCAGCAGATCGCCGCCGCACTCGCCGCAGCACGCGGAAGCGGGCGCATGGTTGCGGCGTTGCTGATCGATCTCGACGAGTTCAAGAGCCTCAACGACCGGCTCGGCCACGCCGTCGGCGACGACGCCCTCATCCGGCTGGCCGAACAACTGCAATCGGTCATACGCCCCACCGACACCGTCGCCCGGATCGGCGGCGACGAATTCCTCATCGTCTGCCCCGACACCACCACCACCGAGGCCATCACCCTCGCCACCCGCATCACCGAACTGCACATCGGACCCGACTCGCCCGGACGCGAACTTCGCTACACCGCCAGCGTCGGCATCGCCCTCGCCCGACCGGAAGACACCCGAGTAACGCTCATCCGACGCGCCGACGCCGCCATGTACCAAGCCAAAACCACCGGAAGCGGACACACCCTCGCCCCCTGACAC